>CAZUYO010000438.1:0-2274 GCA_964624725.1 uncultured Thermodesulfobacteriota bacterium | reverse complement strand
ATCTTCACCGGGGCCTTGCGGCCCCGCACCCGCACCCACCGGGGCTCGCCCCACCGGAACCCGTCGCCGGCGGCCCGGGCCGCGGGCCGGGTGACCAGGATCTCCCCGGGGCCGGCCATCTCCTGCACCCGGTGGGCCACGTTCACCGTGTCGCCCACCAGGGTGTACTCCATCCGCAGGTCCCCGCCCACGGTGCCGGCCACGGCCGGGCCCCAGTGCACCGCGTAGCCGAGCCCCAGGGTGGGGAGCCCCCTGGGGCCCCGCTCCCGGGTCACGGCCGCCACCCGGTCCCGCAGATCCAGGGCCGCCCGGAGGGCCTCGGCCACCTCGTCCCCGGCGCCCGCCTCCAGGCCGAACACGGCCATGAACCCGTCGCCCACGAACTTGTCGATCATGCCCCGCCGGGCGGCCACCACCTCCACCATGGGCCCCAGGTAGGCGTTCAGGGTGTCGAAGAGCTCCTGGGGGGTGAGGCCCTCGGCCGCGCCCGTGAACCCCCGCATGTCGGCCACCAGCACGGCCGCGTCCACCTCCCGGCCCTCGATGGGGCCTTCCCGGCCCCGGCCGAGCACCAGGTCCACGACCTCCCGGGAGAGGTACCGGGTGAGGGACCACCGCAGGAACTCCCGCTCGGTCACGTCCTGGACGCTCACGATCACGGCCGGCTCGCCGCCGGCGCCCCCTTCGAGCACGTCGCCCCGCAGGTGGCGGTACACCACCTCGCCCCCCGGCCGCTCCAGCCGCACCGCCCGGGCCTCGAACCCCCCGGTGGCCCGGATCTCGGCGTCCAGGGCCTCGAAATCGAGCCCCTTGAGGTGCCCGAACACCTCGGCCACGGGCCGCCCCACGGCCTCGGCCCGGGAGATGCCGGAGAGCTCCTCCATCCGGCGGTTGAAGGCGTGGATCACCCGGCTCCAGCGGCCCACCACCAGAACGCCCCACCCCAGGCTGTCGAGGATGCGCTGTTCCGCCCCGGGTTCGGGTCCCATGGCCGCCTCCCCTCCCCCCCGGAGGCGAGGGGCAACCTACCCCCGCGACCGGGGTCCGTCAACGGGACCGGTCGAACCAGGTGAGCTCCCAGCGGTCGGCCTCGAGGTCGAGGCGCAGGATGTAGGTGGCCCCGTCGTCGCCGCGCACCTTGAAGTACCGGTGGTCCTCCCCGAGCCAGCGGTCGAGGATCTCGGTTACCTCGACGCAACGGCGGCCGATCCGAAACCGGACCGGCCGCTCGTCGGCGCGGGTTCCCGCGTAGCACTCCACCTCGAGCCGCACCCCGTTACCCCTTGCGCGCCGCCCCCTCGGACTCCATCCGCTCCATCCGGAGCCGGTTTCGCTCCTCCACGCCCCGCACCAGCCAGCTCACGGCCTGGTTGTACGGGGTGGGGATCCCCAGCCGCTCCCCCTCCCGCACGATCACCTCGTTCAGGTTCCCGATCTCGGTGGGCCGGCCGGCCTCCACGTCCTGGAGCATGGAGACCTTGTTGTCCCTGGTGCCCTCGAAGGCCTTCAGGGCGAAGTCCCCGGGGTTTTCGAGCTCCGGGAAGTCGATGCCCTTGGCCCGGGCGACCTGGGCGAGCTCGTCGGCCAGGGCCCGGATCATCCGCACCGTGGGCTCGTGCTTCACCGCCTCGGCCCCCCGGAGCCCCGTAAGGGCGGCCACGCAGTTGGTGGCCACGTTGGCGATGAGCTTCTTCCAGATCACCGGGTTGATGTCGTCCACGTCGTGGACGTCGAGCCCGACCCGCTTGAGCTCGGCCACGAGGCGTTCGAACCCGGGCCGGCGCACCCCGTCGAAGGGCCCGATGACCAGAAGCGGCCCGAGCCCCCCCACGTAGCGCACCTCGTTCATGCCGACGGGCATGCCCGAATGGGCCGTGATGCCCCCGATCACCCGCTCGGGCCCCACGGCCTCGGCCAGGACCTCCAGGTTCCCCAGGCCGTTCTGGACGGAAAGGACCAGGGTGTCGGGGCCCACCATGGGCATGGCCCCCCGGATGGCCGAGGCGGTGTGGTATCCCTTCACGCACACCATCACGACGTCCTGCACCCCGGCCTCGGCCGGGTTCGAGGTGATCCGCACCCGGGTGTGGACCCGGCTGCCGTCGGGCATCTGGATCCACAGGCCCTCCTTCTGGATGAGGCGCACCCGCTCCTCGAGCACCTCGACCAGGGTGACGTCGAACCCCTTCTGGCTCAGGAGGCTCCCGAAAATCGACCCGAGAACCCCCGCGCCGACGATCCCGATCTTCATGCGACCTCTACCTCCCTCCAACG
>CAZUYO010000437.1:0-2292 GCA_964624725.1 uncultured Thermodesulfobacteriota bacterium | reverse complement strand
CACGGCCCCTATAAACTTCTCCCCCCCACCGGCCGATCTGTTGCGGGGTGGGGCGGCGCGGGTATTCTGGAACGGTTCGTCCCGCCCCCATCGCGTTTCCCGCTGGCACCGGATCGGCCGGAGATCCCATGGAGTTTCCCGAAGCGTCGGAGACCGTAGAGCGCCTGTCGCGCCGGCTCGCCGAGGCGTCCACCCTGGAGGAGGGGGTGGAGGCCCTGGCCTGGGCCTTGGCCGAGCGGCTCTTGTTCTACCGACTCTCCCTGGTCCTTCCGTTACGCGACCCCGACCGGTACTGGGTGGCCGCCTCGTGGGCCGAGCGGCCCGAGGAGGAGATGGCCGGGTACACCTTCGGCCTGGCCGGCCACCCCCTGGCCCCGGTGGTGACCGACGGCCGGCCGGTGGTGCGCCACGACCCCGAGAACGATGCGCCGGAACTTCCGGTGTCGCGGCTCTTCCGCGGGGAGGGGAAGCGCTGGGAACTCGGGGTGCCGCTCGCGCTCGCCGGGCGGCGGGGCATGCTCGTGCTGGCGAGCCGACATCCGGAGCCGCCCGGCCCGGAGCAGGTGGCCTGGGCGGAAGGGGTGGCCCGGTGGGCCTCGGTGTGGGCCCGGCCCTGGTGCGGGCCCGGGGCGCCCGAGATGCTCCGGGACCTCTACCAGTCGCTCCTCGAGGGCGCCCTGGACGGGATCGCGCTTCTGCGGGACGGTGAGATCGTGTACGCGAACCCCTCGTTCCGGGAGCTTTTCGGCCTTTCGCCGGCCGCGGCCGAGGGGCTGCGGCTCGTGGAACTCCTGGAGCCGGGCTCCCGGAAGGCCATGCTGAAGGCCCTGGACGAGCTGGCGGAGCGGCCCCGGGTGCTGCCCCGGGTGGAGGTGGAGGCCCGGGGGCCCCACGGCCGGCCCCTGGTGCTGGACCTGGGGTTCCAGGCCATGCTCCACGAGGGGGTGCCCGCCGTGCTCGTGCAGGTCCACAACGCCACGGCCCGGGCCCGGCGGGAGCAGGAGATCCGGGAGCGGGTGGACCACCTGCTGCGGGTGCTGGGCCACGACCTTCGCACCCCGCTTACGGCCGTGTTGGGCTACGGCCAGCTCCTGGACGAGCGCCTCGACAAGGAAACCCCCGAGAAGCTCCGGGAGATGGTGGCCGTGTTGCGGCGTTCGGCCGAGGGGCTCCGGCGGCTCGCCGAGGGGATGCTCGAGTACGCCGCCCTGGGGCGGGAGGGCTCGCCCCTGGGGCCCGTGGTCCTGGAGCCGCTCCTTCGCACCGTCGAGGCCGAACTGGCCGACCCGATCGGCCGGAGCGGGGCGGCGATCCGGTACCGGGGGCTCCCCGAGCGGGTCTGGGGCCGGCCGGTGGAGGTGGGGCGGGTGTTCCGGAACCTGTTCGAAAACGCGATCCGGTACGCCCGGCCCGGGGTGCCGCCCGAGATCGAGGTGGCGGGCGAGGGGGAGGACCGGGGGTTCCACGTGATCTCGGTGGCCGACAACGGCCGGGGAGTCGCCCCGGAGGACCGGGAGCGGATCTTCGGGCTCTTCGAGAAGGGCCCGGGCGGCGGGACGGGGTTGGGGCTCGCCCTGGTCCACCGGATCGTGACCGGGTACGGGGGGCGGGTGTGGATGGAGCCGGGGGAGGAGGGGAGCCGGTTCTACGTGACCCTGCCCCGGGTGCCCGAAGCGTAGCGGCGGGCGAGGAACGCCCGGTCCCGGGGGGAGAGATTCACCCACCGCACCCCCACGCGGCCGTCGGGCCGGGCGTACACCACCCGGCCGGCGAACGTCCGGACCTCCCGCTCGAACACGATGTCGAACCGCCACACCTCCCCGGGCCGGGGCACGGGGGCTTGGGCAAACCGCACTCCGGCGCCCCCAAGGGAGACGTCGAGGGTCTTGCCCAGGTTCTCGCCGGACTCGGCCCGGGCCCCCACGGTGCGCACGTCGCGCCACCGGGGCGCTTGGCGGGCCTCGTTGATCCACTCGGGAAGCCGGTTGATGACCATGGCGCCCCTTCCGTGTGGTTTCACGTTGGGACGTTCGGACGCTAGGACGCTAGGACGTTAGGACGCTGGGACGGTCGGACGCTGGGACGCTGGGACGCTGGGACGCGAGAATCGTTGGGATTCCGGCCTTATCACCGTCCCAACCTGTGGGAGTGGCTTCCGTACCAGGGGCCAGAGGTTAGAGGCCAGGTGTCAGAGAATCCCTGTCCTCTGTCGCCTGTCCACAGAGTCCTGACAGGGGCGCCGCTCCCACATCGGGTCCACGGGGGCGGGATGCAAAGGGAGTGCCGGGGGCG
>CAZUYO010000436.1:0-2292 GCA_964624725.1 uncultured Thermodesulfobacteriota bacterium | reverse complement strand
TGAACGATGACCCGGCCGGGTGCGGTTGTCAAGCGCGGCCCGGGCGCACCCTGTAGCGCTGGGCCAGCTTGGCCTTCCAGTCGTCGGCCGCGGGTTCCCGCCGCTTGGCCTTGGGCCGCGCCGCCCCCGGGTTCGAGCGCATCGACAGGGAGATCCGGCCCCGGTCCCGGTCCACCCCGAGCACCCGGACCCGCACCTTCTGGCCCACCCGGACCACCCGGGCCGGATCCTCCACGTACCGGTCGGCGAGCTCCGAGACGTGGACGAGCCCGTCCTGGTGCACGCCCACGTCCACGAACGCCCCGAACCGGGTAACGTTGGTGACGACCCCGGGCAGCTCCATGCCCTCCTTAAGATCGTCCAGGGTCTGGACCCGCTCGTCGAACCGCACCGGATCGAAGGCCTCCCGGGGGTCCCGGCCGGGCTTCCGGAGCTCCTCGAGGATGTCGCGCACCGTGGGGAGGCCCACGTCGCCGGCCACGTAGGCCTCGGGCCGGATCCGGTCCACGAGCCGGTCGTTTCCGATCAACTCGCCCACCGGCACCCCCAGGTCGGCGGCCATTCGCTCCACCAGGCCGTAGCGCTCGGGGTGCACGGCCGAGGCGTCCAGCGGGTTCTCGCCCCCGGTGATCCGCAGGAACCCGGCGGCCTGCTCGAAGGCCTTGGGGCCGAGCCGGGGCACCTCCAGGAGATCTTCCCGGCGGCGGAACGGGCCCTTCTCGCGGCGGTGGGCCACGATGTTGCGGGCCAGGGTCTCCCCCACCCCGGCCACGTACCGGAGGAGCGAGGGGCTCGCGGTGTTCACGTCCACCCCCACCCGGTTCACGCACCACTCCACCACCCGGTCGAGGGCCTTCTTGAGCCGGGTCTGGTTCACGTCGTGCTGGTACTGGCCCACCCCGATGGATTTGGGGTCGATCTTCACGAGCTCGGCCAGGGGGTCCTGGAACCGCCGGCCGATGCTCACGGCCCCCCGCACCGACACGTCGAGGTCCGGGAACTCCTCCCGGGCCACGGCCGAGGCCGAGTACACGCTGGCCCCGGCCTCCGACACCATCAGCACCCGGCAGCCCCACTCCGGGCGGTCGCGAAGGAGCGCCCGCACGAACGCCTCGGTCTCCCGGCCCGCCGTGCCGTTGCCCACCACCACGAACTCGGGCCGGTGCCGGGCGATGAGCCCCCCCAGGACCTCCCGGGCTTCCTCCACCCGCTCCTGGGGCGGATGGGGGAAGATCGCCTTCCATTCCAGGAGGTCGCCCTGCTCGTCCAGGGCCACGGCCTTGCAGCCCGTGCGAAACCCCGGGTCGATGGCCACCACCCGCCGCCGGCCGGCCGGGCTCTCCAGGAGGAGGTGCCGCAGGTTCTCGCTGAACACCGCGATGGCGGCCTCGTCGGCCCGGGCCTTGAGCTCCACCCGCACGTCCACCTCGATGGAGGGTGCGAGCATCCGCCGGTACGCGTCGGCGACGGCCTGGCGCACGAACTCGCGCCAGACGGAGGGCTCGGGCTTCAGGAACCGGCGCTCCAGGGCGGCCAGGATCTCGGCCTCGGGCGCCTCCACCCAGACCCGGAGCACCCCCTCCTCCTCGCCGCGGCGCACGGCGAGCACCCGGTGGGAGGGCACCCGGGTCACGGGCTCGGCGAAGTCGTAGTACGTCTCGAACTTGGTGCGCTCACCCCGTTTCTCCGGAAGCGCCTCGGCCCGCAACACCCCCTTGTCCCAGGTGAGCCGGCGCACCTCGGCCCGGGCCTCGGGGTCGTGGGCCACGGTCTCGGCCACGATGTAGCCGGCCTGGGCCAGGGCCTCCTCGGCCGTGGGCACCTCCCGCCCGGGGTCCACGAAGGCCGAGGCGATCCCGAGGGGGTCCCCCGCCGCGTCCTCCTGGGCCAGGGCCCGAAGGGCCAGGGGCTCGAGGCCCCGCTCCCGGGCCTGGTCGGCCTTGGTCCGGCGCCGGGGCTTGTAGGGCAGGTAGAGGTCCTCGAGCTCCTGCTTGGTGCTCGCGGCCCGGATGCGCTCCCGGAGCTCGTCGGTCAGCTTGCCCTGGCCCTCGATGGTCTCGAGCACCGTGGCCTTGCGGGCCTCGAGTTCGGTCAGATAGGCGTACCGGTCCCAGACGGCGGCGATCGCCACCTCGTCGAGGCTGCCGGTCATCTCCTTTCGGTACCGGGCCACGAACGGGATCGTGGCCCCGCCCGCGAGGAGCTCGACCACGGCGCGCACCTGGCCCGGCCGGTGGCCCAGATCCCGGGCCACCTGCTGGATGAGCTGGTCTTGGATCAAGGGGGACTCCG
>CAZUYO010000435.1:0-2336 GCA_964624725.1 uncultured Thermodesulfobacteriota bacterium | reverse complement strand
ATGTCGGCCACCACGCCGCGCACCCCGTTACGGCCCGTGGCCCGGGCCTGGGCCAGCACCTCCTTGACCCCCTCGGCGTACCACTCGAACCGATTCTTGAGCTGCTCCAGGCTCTGGAGCCGCGACTCGTCGGCGTGGAGCTTCCGGCGCAGCTCCTCGGCGCGGCGGTTCGCCTGCTCGCGCCGGCTACGGGTCGCCCGCAGGGCCTCTTCGAGCCGGGCCCGTTCGGCCGCGGTCTCGTCCCGGGCGGCCTCGGCCCGGCGGAGCTCCCCCTGGCGGAGCTCGATCTCGGCCTCCACCTCGGCCAGCCGCTCCCGGGCCTCGGCCTCGGTCCGGTTCGCCTCGGCCAGGCGCCGCTGGGCGTCCGACTCCTGGCGGGCGGCGTGGTCGAGGGCGTGGCCCAGCCGGGTGACCTCGGAGAGCGCCTGGAGCACCTCGCGCCGGCGGGCCTCCACGGCCCGTTCGGCCTCCCGCTGGGCCTCGAGGGCGGCCTCGTGCTCCCCCTCCAGGGTTTCCAGAACCCCCTCCCGGCCCTCCAGGCTCTGCTCCAACTCCGAGAGCTCCCGCCGGACCGCCTCGGCCTCGGCCGCGAGCTCCTCCCGCCTCCGGACGAGGTCGGCCGCCTCGGTCTCGGCCGCGGTCGCCCGCTCGGCCAGGGCGTCGATCTCCCGCCGCAGAAAGGACGAGCGCTCCTCGGCCTGGGCGATCCGGTTCCGGACCTCGTACACCCCCTTCTGGACCCCCTCGAGCCCCTTCTCCCTCTCTAGGAGGGCCAGCCGCGCCGCCTCCACCTCGGCGTCGGCCCGGCTCACGGCGGCGTGGGCCTCCACCAACTGGGCCTCCAGTCCGTTGACCCGGTCGCGGCAGGCGGCCAGTCGCTCGGTGAGCCCGGACCACTCGAACACCAGGAGGGCCCGCTCCGCCTCCCGGCGTTGGGCCCGGAGCTTCCGGAACGCCTCGGCCCGGGACGCCTGGCGTTTGAGGGCGTTCATCTCCCGGCGCACCTCGCCGATCACGTCCCCGATCCGCTCCAGGTTCTGGCGGACGTGCTCCATCTTCCGCCGGGTCTCCTCCTTGCGGGCCCGGAACTTCGTGATGCCGGCCGCCTCCTCGATGAGCGACCGGCGTTCCTCGGGCTTCGCCGAGAGGATCGCGTCGATCCGCCCCTGCTCCACCACCGAGTAGGCCCGGCGCCCCACGCCGGTGTCCATGAACAGCTCCATGATGTCCCGGAGCCGGCAGGGCACCTTGTTGATCAGGTACTCGCTCTCCCCCGACCGGTGGAGCCGCCGGGTGATGGCCACCTCGTGGTAGTTGCCGAACTTCTCGGGAAGCGCGCCCTCCATCTCGGTCAGGGTCAGGGTGACCTCGGCCAGGTTCAGGGGCTTTCGGGAGTCGCTGCCGCTGAAGATCACGTCGGTCATGGCGTCGCCGCGGAGCCCCTTGGCGCTCGTCTCGCCCATGACCCAGCGGATCGCGTCGATGATGTTCGATTTGCCGCACCCGTTGGGCCCCACCACGGCCGTGATGCCGTCGTGGAACACGATCTGGGTGGGTTCGGGGAAGGTCTTGAAGCCGCAGAGGTCGAGCTTTTTGAGCTTCATCCGGCTCCATCCGACGTCGGGGGAGGAGGCGACGCCGGCATGCTACGGGATCGGGGGGGAAAAGTAAAGGAGAAAACACAACGTGATGTGGCTGTGATAACCTTGGACACAAGATCTTGTGCTACCCCCCCCGGCCCGGCGGTGCGCCGGGCCGGGGCCGAGGGTCAGAACGCGCCGAGCTGGCACGACGAGATCTTGATCCCGAGGGCCTCGCAGGCCTCCGAGACCTTCATCTTGCCGATCCCCCGGTCGGCGGCGATCCGCCACGCCTCGGCGCAGGGAAGCCGACCGTCCACGAGGGCGGCCCGGATCGCGGCCTCCAGGTCCGGGTCCACCGACGCGGCGGGCTCCACGATGCTCCGCTTGGGCGGGTACCCGAAGAGCCCCAGCTGGCACTTCACGATCGAGATCTCCTGGAGGTCGATGGCGAGCCCCACCTCCGCCGGTGTCGCCCCGCACTCCTCGGCCACGGCGAACGCCGCCGCGCACGCGATCTCCCCTCCCTCGGCCCGCTTGCGCACCGCCTCGGCCACCTCGGGCCGGGGCTTTCGTTCGGGCGGATGCTTCTTCGCGAACTTTCCTTTGTCGAGATGGGTCATGGGAGTGGCTCCTTTCGGCTAGAAAGCTAGAAGGCTAGGAAGCTAGGAAGCAAACAGCACAATGATTTTATATACTTTTGCAACAATACTTCACATCCCTTGCTAAACGCCAAGGGAGCTAGGCCGGGGTCAG
>CAZUYO010000434.1:0-2337 GCA_964624725.1 uncultured Thermodesulfobacteriota bacterium | reverse complement strand
ACGATTTCTCAAACCGGAACGGAGGTGTCCCATGTCCCGGCCTCACCGCTGGACCCTCGGCCCCGGCTGGCGGGTTCTCCTCACCGACGCCGGCATCGACCCGGTAAACGTGCTGCGCAGGGCCAGGCTGCCGGAGGACCTGTGGGCGCGTCCCACGGCGTCCCTCGACACCGATGAGTTTTTCCGCCTGTGGAAAGGGTTGGAGGAGGAGGCCGCCGACCCCCGCCTGCCGTTGCGCCTGGGATCGGCGATCTCGCTGGAGGCGTTCGACCCGGCGGTGTTCGCCGCCCTGTGCAGCCCCGACCTGAACACGGCGCTTCGACGGATCGGGCGCTACAAAAGGCTGGTGTGTCCGCTGGCCATGCACCTGCAGGTGGGGCCCCGGTCCACCGTGGTGGAGATCGAGTGGCTGGACGCGACCGTGGATCCCCCGGCCGCGCTGGTCGGCACGGAGGTCGTGTTCCTCGTGGGCCTGGCGCGCCTGGCCACCCGCCACCGGGTGGAGCCCCTGGCCGTGGGGAGCCCGCGGGCGCTCGAACCGGCGGAGGCCTACGCGGACTATTTCGGGGTGCCGGTCGGCCGGGCGCCCCGGGCGAGGGTCGAGTTCCGCGCCGAGGACGCGGCCCGCCCCTTCCTCACCGCGAACGAGGCCGTGTGGTCCTTCTTCGAGCCCGAACTCCAGAAGCGGCTCGCCGCGCTCGAGGAGGGGGCATCGATGACGGAACGGGTGCGGGGGGCCCTTTTGGAACTCCTGCCGAGCGGCAGCGCCTCGTTGGAGGCGGTGGCCCGGCGCCTCGGCGCAAGCCCGCGCACCGTCCAGCGGCGCCTCCGGGAGGAGGGGCAGACCTTCAAGGGGGTCCTGAACCGGACCCGCGAGAAGTTGGCCCGCCACTACCTCCGGAATCCCGCCCTGAGCGGGGCGGAGATCTCGTTCCTGCTGGGGTTCGAGGACCCCAACTCCTTCTTCCGGGCGTTCCGGAGCTGGACCGGCCTCACCCCGGAGCGGGCGCGCCGGGAGTTGCTGGCGGCCGGATGAGGCCGGCGGCGGGGCGCGGCCCCGCTGTTTGCCCTACGGCGACCAGGGCTGCGCGGTCCTCCGTTCCGAGATCGCCCAGAGCCGGTCGGCCACGTCCCGATCCAGCACGAACTCCTCGAGCGGGCACGCGCCGACGGGGCCGACCATCTCGAATCTCGTGGGGCCATAGTACCCGTCGGGGGCCAGCCCGTCCTCCGTGGCGCACATGACCTCGGGCCAGGCGCCCTTGTGCGTGGGTTGCGCGAAACGGGACAGCATCGCCCAGAGCACCCGGGTGGGCAGACCCGCCTCCCCCCGGAGCAGGTTCGTCCCACGGGTGGCCCCGGGGTGGCAGACGAACGCGCGCACCCGTTTCCCCCTCGCCCCGGCCCGGCGGTTCAGCTCGTAGGCAAAGACCATGAGTGCGAGTTTGCTCTGGGCGTAGGCGTTCCAGGCGGAGTAGCCGCGGCCGAAATCGAGGTCCTCGAACCGGATCCGCCGCTCTCCCATTTTGTAGGCGCCGCTGCTCACCACCACGATCCGCCCCCCCGACGCCTCGATGCGGTCGAACAGCAACCCGCACAGGAGGAAATGGCCGAAGTAGTTGACCCCCATCTGGCTCTCGAACCCGTCCGGGGTGAGTTTCCGCCGGGCCACCTGGGCGACGGCCGCGTTGCACAGCAGGGCGTCGATCCGGGGAACCTTCTGGAGGATCTCGGCCGCGGCCTTGCGAACGCAGGCAAGGCTCCCCAGGTCCATGCGGACGAACGACACGGGCACTTCCGGCCCGAACTCCCCCTGCAACGCGCTGATGGCGGCCGCCGAGCGGCCCGGGTCGCGGTTCAACATCACCACGCGGGCTCCCTTGGAGAGCAGCAGCCGCGCGGCCTCGAATCCGATGCCGGAGCTGGCCCCCGTGATGACGTAGGTCTTGCCCACCAGGGGGCCGAGTCGGTCCGGGGTCCAGCCCGCGGGCCCGAAGGGGTTGTGGCTCATCATTCGAACTCCTCGTGTCGGTCGGTGGACGATTTCCGTGGGGCCCGCCGAGGGGGGCCGTGGCGGCGCGGGAACTGCGCCTACGGGTCGGGGGAGCGAAGATTCCCTAGGGCGGGAGGCTAGGAGAAGGGGGCGGCCCCGTCACTGGCACAACGCGCCAGGAAGAAAACGAAACGCGCCAACGCTTGGAGGGTGTGTCCCCTCGTCGAGGGGAGGTGTCCGGCAACCGATTCCGGAGGGCCCGCGGCGGAAGGTGGAACGGGGGCCGAGGGGGCCGGAGCGCCGCTCCGGCCGAACCCTTACCCGTACCCCTGGCGCTCAAGCTG
>CAZUYO010000433.1:0-2349 GCA_964624725.1 uncultured Thermodesulfobacteriota bacterium | reverse complement strand
TCTAGCCTTCCAGCGGGCCGAAGGCCCCCCACAGGAGGTGACCCCATGAAGCGAATCGTCTCGACCGACCAGGCGCCCAAAGCGATCGGGCCCTACAGCCAGGCCGTGGTGGCCGGAGGGTTCGTGTTCTGCTCGGGGCAGATTCCCCTCGACCCGGAAACCGGCGAGATGGTGGCCGGAGACATCCGGGCCCAAACCCGCCGGGTGCTCGAGAACCTGAGGGCGGTTCTCGAGGCGGCCGGAAGCGGCCTGGAGCGGGTGGTGAAGACCACGGTGTTTCTGGCCGACATGGGCGATTTCGCGGCCATGAACGAGGTGTACGCCGGGTTCTTCCCCGACCGACCGCCGGCCCGGGCCGCCGTGGAGGTGGCCGCGCTGCCCAAGGGCGCCCGGGTGGAGATCGAGGCCGTGGCCCTGGCGGGCGACGGCCCGGGCCTGGAACCGGTGGACCTCGTGCGGTAGGAGGGACGGGTTTCCCGATTTTTTTGTGACTTTTGGCCTCGCGGGGCATCTCAAGGGTTCGGCAGGTGTGCCTCGGCCCCTGCCGGAAACCGGGATGCCCTTTTTTATTGCGCTTCGGGAGGAGTGAGCCATGGCAAAGCGAATCGTCGTGATCGGAGGGGTGGCCGCCGGGCCCAAGGCCGCGGCCCGGGCCCGGCGCCTCGACCCCACGGCCGAGATCACCGTGGTGGAGCGGGATGCCCGGGCCAGTTACGGCGCCTGCGGGTTCCCGTACTACGTGGGCGGGAGCGTGGGCCGGATCGAGGAGCTCATGGAAACCCCCTCGGGCGTCGTGCGGGACGAGCGGTTCTTCGGCCAGGTCAAGGACATCCGCCTCCTCACCCGCACCGAGGCCGTGGAGATCCGGCGGGAGGCCCGGGAGGTGGTGGTGCGGCACCTCGATTCGGGCGAGACCCGCACGCTGCCCTACGACCGGCTCGTCCTGGCCACCGGCGCGGAGGCGGCCCGGCCCCCGATTCCGGGGCTCGACGCCTCCAACGTGTTCTTCCTCAAGACCTACGAGGATGCCCGGCGGTTCCGCGCGGCCCTCGACCAGATCGCCGACCTCCTCAAGGAACGGGACCTCTCCGGAGAGCGGTCCGCCCGGCCGCTGCGGGTCGGGGTGATCGGGGCGGGCCTGATCGGGCTCGAGACCGCCGAGGCCCTGCGGGAGCGGGGCGAGGACGTGACGGTGGTGGAGCGGCTCCCCCAGGTGCTCCCCAACGTGGATCCCGAGGTGGCCGCCCACCTCGAGGCCCACGCCCGCCGCAAGGGGATCCGGGTCCTCACCGACACGGCGGTCTCGGAGGTGGTCCCCGAGGGGGACCGGGCCGTGGCGCTTCGACTGCCGGCCGAGACCGTACCGGTGGACCTGGTGCTCGTGGCCACCGGGGTCCGGCCCCAGGTGGCCCTGGCCCGGGCGGCGGGCCTGGAGATCGGCCCCACCGGGGCCATCCGGGTGGACGAGCACCTTCGCACCTCGGACCCGGCGATCTACGCCGCCGGCGACTGCGCCGAGAAGCGCCACCTGGTCACCGGGAAACCGTGCTGGATCCCCCTGGGGTCCACGGCCAACAAGGAGGGGCGGGTCGCGGGCACCAACGCGGTGCTCGGAGACGTGGACGCCTTCCCCGGGGTGGCCGGCTCCCTCGTGATGCGGTTCTTCGAGCTCACGGTGGCCCGCACCGGGCTGGGGGAGGCCGAGGCCGCCGGAGCCGGGTTCGACCCCGTGGCCGCGATCGTGGTGGGGCCGGACAAGCCCCATTTCATGCCCGGGTCCGCCCCGATGCTGCTCAAGCTCATCGCCGACCGGAAGACCCGCAGGGTGCTGGGGGTGCAGGGCGTCGGCCGGGGCGACGTGGCCCGCCGGGTGGACGCGGCCGTGGCCGCCGTGACCGCCGGGATGACCCTGGAGCAGGTGGCGAACCTGGACCTGGTGTACGCGCCCCCCTACGCGCCGCCCATGGACCTCCTGGTGGTGGCGGCGAACACGGTCCGGAACGTCCTGGACGGGCTGGCCCGGGGCGTGCGGCCCGAGGAGGTCCTGCGGTGGCGCCGGGAGGGCCGGCCGCACGAGCTGGTGGACGTCCGAAGCCCGGCCGAGCACGAGGCCCTGCCCTTCGACGCCGCGAAGCTGGTTCCCCTGGGCCAGTTGCGGGCCCGGGCCGGCGAGCTGCCCAAGGACCGGCCCGTGGTGCTGGTGTGCAAGATCGGGCTTCGGGGCTACGAGGGGCAGCGCATCCTGGAGGGGCTGGGGTTCGAGAACGTCGCGTTCCTGGAGGGGGGCGTGGTGGGATGGCCCCATGACCCGTCGGACGGCTGAGCCCGACGGGATGTTCGGCCGTCTGC
>CAZUYO010000432.1:0-2362 GCA_964624725.1 uncultured Thermodesulfobacteriota bacterium | reverse complement strand
CCGAAGTCCGGGTGGAACGGGCCGTGGACGTCCTGGGCGAAAAGGACCCGCCCGTGGGGCGTGTCCCACACCACCGAGATGGACCCCGGCGTGTGCCCCGGGGTGTGGAGGCACCGGAGGGCGGCCGCCCCCACGGGGACCACCTCGCCGTCTTCCTGCAGAACCCGGTCCACCCGCACCCGGGGCAGGCGGACCCCGTACCACGAGGCCGCGGTGCGGCGGGGGTCGCCCGTCTCCACGGCCTCGAGATCGCCCCGGTGGCAGACGACCTGGGGATGGGCCGCCGCGACGATCTCCGCCACCCCGCCGATGTGGTCCACGTGGCCGTGGGTGAGGAGCAGGGTGGACAGGGGTTTCTCCCCGAGGCCGGCGGCTCGGAGGTTCGCGAGGATCCGCCGCGCGCTCGCCCCCGCCCCGCAGTCGATCAGGCCGGCGGCGCTCCCGCCGTCCACCGCGTAGACCAGGCAGTCGGCCGGGTCGGTGATGCCCGGGCCCCCCACCAGGTACACCCCGGGCGCCACGACCCGCGGGCCCTTTCCCGAAACCCCCATGGCTGCTCCTTCCCCGGCTCAGGGCTCCTCGTATTTGTACCCCACCCCGTATACGGAGTGAATCAGGGCCAGGTCGGGGGCCACCGCCGCGATCTTTTTCCGAAGTTTCTTGATGTGGCTGTCGATGGTGCGGTCGCACACGATCCGCTGGTCCCGGTAAATCCGGTCCATGAGCTGGTCGCGGGAGTAGATGCGGCCCGGCCGGGCCGCCAGGGTTTGGAGGAGCCGGAACTCCACCGGGGTGAGGTCGAGCTTGCGCCCGCCCAGGTAGGCCGCGTACCGCTCCTCGTCGAGTTCCAACAGCGGGCGGCCCGGGGGGTGTGCGGGGGCGCTCCGGCGGAGCACCGCCTTGACCCGGGCCACGACCTCCCGGGGGCTGAAGGGCTTGCAGATGTAGTCATCGGCCCCGAGTTCGAGGCCGAGCAACCGGTCGATCTCCTCCACCCGGGCCGTCACCATGATGATCGGGACCGCGCTGAACCCCCGGATCGCCTTGCAGAGGTCGAACCCGCTGCCGCCGGGGAGCATCAGGTCCAGGAGCACGAGCGCGGGGGGCGACCGCCGCACCCGGTCCACCACCCCCTCGGCGGTGGCCATCCGCTCCGTGGTGAACCCCTCGCGCTTCAGGTAGTCGCGGAGGAGTTCCGCCAGGCGGTCCTCGTCTTCCACGATCAGGATCGGTCCGTTCATGCGCCGGCCCTCCGTTCCCGGGGCAACCGCACCCGGATCGCGAGCCCGCCCAGGGCCGAGGGGGCGGCCTCGATCGTGCCGCCGTGGGCCTCCACGATGTTCTTACAGATCGTGAGCCCCAGCCCCGCCCCGCCCGTGGCGCGGTTTCGCGACGCCTCGCCCCGGTACAGGCGTTCGAACAGGCGGTCCCTTTGCTCCTCCTCCACCCCTGGGGCGGAGTCTTCCACCACGATCTCCACCCGGTCGGGGCCGGCCTCGGCCCCCACCCGCACCCGCCCGGGCGCCGCGGTGTAGCGCAGGCTGTTCTCCAGCAGGTTCTCGAAGAGTTGCCCGAGCCGGTCCGGGTCCGCCGTGAGCGGAACCGGTGCCCCGGGGAGCCGGGTCTCCAGGGCGAGCCCGGCCGCCTCGAGCCGGGGGCCGAAGCGTTCCAGCGTCTCGGCCAGGAGGCCCACCACGTCCACGGGCCTTTTCCGGTAGGTGAGGGCACCGAGATCCGACAGGGACAGTTCGTACAGATCGTCCACGAGCCGGGCGAGCCGGAGCACCTCGCCGTGCAGTCCGCCCAGCCCCGCCGCGTCGGGCGTGCGAATCCCGTCCTGCATGGCCTCGATCTCGCCCCGGAGGACCGCCAGGGGCGTGCGCAGTTCGTGGGCGATGTCGGCCACCCACTGCCTGCGGGCGGTTTCGTTCGCCTCCAGGGTCCGGGCGAGTTCGTTGAAATCCGCGCACAGCCGGCCGAGTTCGTCGGCCGGCCCGGGGGGAACCCGGGTCCCGTACCGGCCCGAGGCGAGTTCGCGGGTGGCGGCCGACAGCGAGCGGATGGGCCGCAGCAGGTGGTTGGCCAGGGGAAACGACAGAAGGAGGGAAAACCCGGCGGCCACGAGGGAGATCAGGGCGAACGCCCGGGTCTGCCGTTGCACGAACAGCAGATCGGCGGCGTCGGTGAGTTCCCGCAGGGGCACGGCGGCCAGATACCCCACCGGCCGGCCCCCGTGCACCACCGGCACGAGCCGCTCCGGGGCCTTTCGGTCCGGGGGGGCGAACACCGGCCGCTTCCGGGCGTCGAACAGCTCCACCCGGGCCCCCCGGCCGGGTGGGGGCGGGGGCGGCGGCGCGCCGGG
>CAZUYO010000431.1:0-2363 GCA_964624725.1 uncultured Thermodesulfobacteriota bacterium | reverse complement strand
ACGGCCTCCAGGAGGATCCCCTCCAGGAGGCCGCCGTCGCTCACCCGGAACCCCGGCGCGCCGTACCGGTCGAGGAACGTCTCGAGGAGCGCAAGCCCGGGCAGGATCACGTCCTCCCGGCCCGGTTCCACGCTCGGGAGCGCCGCCCGCTGGGCGCGGGGCATGGCCCAAAACCGCTCGGCCACCCCGGCCAGCGCCTCCCGCGGCACCCACCGGCCGGACAGGGCCCGGGTGTCCCGGATCGCAAGATCGAACGCCGCGGCCGCCACGGTTAGCGGCGTGCCGGCCGTGGCCACCACCTCGGCCCGATGGGCACCGAGCTCCCGGGCCCACCGCGGGTCCGCGAGCCGGTCCGGCAGACCGTCCCACGCCGCCGCGGCGCGCCGGGTCAAGGTGTCCCGCTCCCGGGACGCCGGGGGGTCCGACCACGTCCCGGCCTCCCAGAGCGACACCACCCCCACGGGAAGGCTCGCCGCGGCCGCCGGCCGGCCGCCGCCCTCCCAGGCCGCGACCTCGGTCGAGCCGCCCCCGATGTCGAGGAACAGCCCGGCCGGCGGGGCCGGGTCCAAGAGTCCCAGCGCGCCCCGAAGGGAGAGCCGCGCCTCCTCCTCGCCCGACACGATCCGAACCGGCCCGCCCAGGATCTCCCCGGCCCGCTTCGCAAACGCGGGCCCGTCGGCCGCGTTTCGGCCGGCGGCGGCCAAGGCGCCCACGCGGTACAGGGCCCCGTAAGCGTCCATCTCGGCCCGGAACGCCTCGAGGAGCCGCTCGGCCCGGGCCCGGGCCTCGGGCCGCAGAGCCCCACCCGGCCGAAGCCCCTCGGCCAGGCGGACCACCCGCTGGCGGAGGGGGCCGGGCCGAAGCGCACCGGGGGCCGACTCCTCGGCCAGGAGGAGCCGGAAGGTGTTGGAGCCGAGGTCCACCGAGGCCCAGCGGGTCACGGCCGGGGGCAGACCCATCGGTCGGCGGGGGCGGCCAGCCGCTGGGCCGTCTCGGCCATCTCGGCGTAGCCCGGCCGGCCCATCAGGGCGAAGGTGAGACGCTTGCCGAGCTCCACCCCGGGCTGGTCCAGCGGGTTCACCCCCAGGACCTCCCCGGTGAACGCGGTGGCCACCTCCAGGAGATAGAGGAGCTGTCCCAGGGTACCCGGGTCCACCCGGGGCAGGAAGAACGTGAGGTTGGGGCGGCCGTTTTCCGCGAGCGCGGCCTCGGTGGCCCGTTTCTCGGCCCGCAGGAGCTCCCCGAGGGAGCGCCCGGCCAGATAGGCCACCTCGTCGCCCCCCTGGGGAAGCGGCGGGCACCCCAGATCGCGGCGCGCCTCGCCCACCTCGAGAAAGGTCACCACCTTGTCGTGGGGCCCCTCCATGTAGAGCTGCACCTGGCTGTGCTGGTCGGTGGTGCCCAGGGCCTTCACCGGCGTCGGCCCCACGAACACCTCCCGGCCGTCGGTGGATCGGCGCTTGCCCAGGCTCTCGGCCCAGAGCTGCCGGAACCAATCGGCCACGTCCCGCAGCGCGTCGCTGTAGGGCATCATCACGTGCACCGGTCGGCCCCGGCGGTAGAAAAGGGCGTGCACCAGCCCGAACAGGTAGGCCGGGTTGTCCCAGGGGTCGGAGCGGGTGGCCACGGGCTCGGCCGCGGCCGCGCCGTCCAGGAGCCCCTCCACGTCCACGCCGGCGCAGGCCAGGGGGAAAAGCCCCACCGGGGTCAGCACCGAGAACCGTCCCCCCACGTTGGGCGGCACGTCCAGGGCGGCCACCCCCTCCCGCCGGGCGTACTGCCGGAGGAACCCCTTTTCCGGGTCGGTGGTGACGACGAGGCGGTCCCGCGCGCCCTCGGCGCCCACGGCCCCCGCGAGCCACGCGTGGACCGCCAGGAACTGGGCCAGGGTCTCGGCGGTGCCCCCCGATTTCGAGATCACGTTCACCGCTGTTTCGCGCGGGTCGAGCCAGTCCAGGAGGTCCGCAAGGGTCTCGGGGTCCACGTTGTCGCACACGAACAGCCGCATGCCGCCCCGCCGCTCCGGCGGCAGGTGGTTGTGGAGCGCCGCACCGAGGGCCCGGTGCACGGCCAGGGTGCCCAGGGCGCTTCCGCCGATGCCCAGCACCAGCAGGTTCTGGAACGCGCCCCGGAACCGGCCGGCGAGCTCCAGGCTCTCCCGCAACCCGGGCCGGTCGAGGGGGAGGTCGTAGAACCCCATCTCCCCCGAGCGCCGGCGGGCCCCCAGGCGCTCGTGGGCCCGGGCGGCCTCGGGGAACGCGGCCTCGATCTCCCCGGGCGTAAGCCCCTGGGATCCGATGCGTTCGGCGAGCACGTTGGCGTAGCGGAGGGTGACAAGGTCGGCCATGGGTTGGTCCTTTCCT
>CAZUYO010000430.1:0-2365 GCA_964624725.1 uncultured Thermodesulfobacteriota bacterium | reverse complement strand
GAGTTCGACGGCCGGCGCCGCAAGCGGGTGCTCGTGAAGATCATCGGGGAGTGAGCTGCACGACGTAAAACGGCCCCGACCGAAACCGCGGTCGGGGCCGTTCTGCAGCGAGAAAATCGCCGCTCTAGAAGGTGTATTCCTCCGGCTTTTTGAGCCGCTTGATCATGAGCGCGATGTCGTGGGTGACCCCGTCCCGGCGCATGAAATAGTCGTCGAGGGTGCATCGCAGGTCGAACCCCAGGCGCCGGAACGCCTTCACCACCTTGGCGTGCTCCAGGATCACCTCGGCCTTCAGAAACCACAGGCCCCGCTTCTTGCAGACATCGCACATCTCGAGGATCATCTTGCTCCCCAGGCCCACCCCCCGGAAGTCCTGGGCCAGGAAGATCCGGATCTCCCCCACGTGCCGGGCGCTCTTGGTGCCCAGGTACACGGCGCAGTCCCCCACGATCCGGCCGTCGCAGAACGCCACCAGCGGCATCACCCGGTCGTAGTTCAGGTTGGCGATCCACCGCTCCACCACGATGGGCTCCTTCACCTCGTCCTTGAGGAACCGGGTGTCGTCCTCGGAGGCCTCGTGAAACAGATCGAACAGGAGCTTGTGGTCCTCCTCCAGGAGCGGCCTGAGGAGCACCCGCCGGCCGTTGTTGAGCGTGACGAACTTCCGGAACACCGCAAAGTTGAACATCGCCTTCCTCCCCGGGAAAACACCGGACCGCGGGATTCGCTCGTCCCGGCCCATCCGGCCGGGAAACGGCCGCAGGGTATCAAACGGGCCGGGAAAGTCAAGCGGCCAAACGCCCGTTCAAAACGACCCCGCGATGAGACCGACCCCCGCCACCATCACGGCGCCCGCGGCCAACCGGCGCCTCCACCCCGTTTCCCGCAACACGGTTCCCCCCAGCAGGATCGACCACAGCACGCTCGTTCGCTTGAGCGCGATCATGTAACTGGCCGGCGCGATCCGGATCGCCGCGAAGTGGGCGAGGATCATGAGGGCCGAGAAAATACCCACGCCCAGGAGGTCGGGGCTCCAGCGGGGGGCCCCACCGTTCCCCGGCCCCAGGGCCCAGGGGGTCAGGCACAGGGTGAGCGCCGCGTAGTAGAGGAGCCCGAACGTGGCCGGGTCGGAGTGCACCACCGCGATCTTCCCCAGGGCCGAGGTCACGCTGTAGAGGGCGGCCACGGCCAGCATGAGCCGGCTCCCCCGCTCCCGGGCCAGGGCCCGCAGCGGCTCGGCCCACCCGAGGCCGGGCTCCAGGTGGAGGAGATACCCCCCCAGGCAGACGAACCCGATGCCCAGGTAGGCCGGGCCGGCCGGCGCCTCCCCCAGGATCCACCGGCCGGTGAACACGAGAAAGGCAGGGGTGAACGCGAGATACGGCGCGGCGAGCCCCAGGGGCGAGGCCCGGAGGGCGTGCTGGTAGAGGAGCGCCGCGGCGATCTCGAGGGGCAGGGCGCAGGCGAAGGCGGCCCAGAAGACGCCGTCGGGCCGGGTCAGCCCGGTTCCGAGGGCCACGGCGGCGAGCACCGGGAGCGCCAGGGCCGTGCGGACCCAGGCCACCCGCACCGGCGGCAGGCTCGCGAGCGCCCGCTTGGCGAAGAGATCCGCGAGCGACCAGGCGAGCGCGCTCGCAAGCGAGAGCGCGGCCCAGGTCACCCCCGCCGCCCCCCCGGCCACCGGGGAAGGAACGCCGGGGTCTCCCGCCGGTACCGGCGGTACGCCTCCCCGAACGCCTCCACGAGCCGGCGCTCCTCGTGCCACGCCCCGATCCAGAGGTAGGCGGACACGGCCAGCGCAAAGGCGAGCCGGTTCGCGGTCCACACCGGGTCGGCCCACACCACGACCAGGCCCGCGGCGTACATGGGGTGGCGCACGTACCGGTAGGGGCCTTCCACCACGAGGTCCCCGGCCTCCATGCCGGTGCCCGGGGGCTCCTCCCCCCGGCGCCAGGCCCGGAAGTGGTCCCACCCCAGGAACCGGCCGTAGCCCACCCGCCGGACGCACTGGCCGATCAGGCCCAGGCCGGCGAGCCGCACCCCCCAGAGGAGCCAGGCGACCGGGCCGCCGAGGCGCAGGATCTCCCGGTCGGGCAGCCGGGCGATCCCGGCGATCAGGAGCACCAAGAGAACGGCGGCCAGGGCGTTGTAGCCGAGCCGGAACGAGCCCCGGTAGGCCGCCTCCCCCACGGCGGCCCGCACGGCCCGGCGAACCGGCTCCGTGAGGAGCAGCGAATGCACGGCCCCGTAGGCCGCCACCGCCAGGAACGTGATCGCGAATCCCGTCACGGCTCTATCTCCTGTGCCGCTCGGACGCCGGGACGTGCGGACGTTAGGACGTTTGGACGCTGGGACGTTCGGACGC
>CAZUYO010000429.1:0-2371 GCA_964624725.1 uncultured Thermodesulfobacteriota bacterium | reverse complement strand
TCACGAAAGGTCTACCCCATGCCTGAGCCGCAACCCCGCGGCCACTTCGGCCCCTTCGGGGGCCAGTACGTGGCCGAAACCCTGATGCCGGCCCTGGAGGAGCTCGAAGCGGCCCTGGAGGCCGCGCGCCGCGATCCGGGGTTCTGGGACGAGTTCCGGGCCCTTCTCCGGACCTATGTGGGCCGGCCGACCCCGCTCACCCCGGCCCACCGCCTCACCGAGGCCTTCGGCGGGGCCCGGGTGGTGTTGAAGCGGGAGGACCTCTGCCACACCGGAGCCCACAAGATCAACAACACCCTGGGCCAGGTGCTCCTGGCCCGGCGGATGGGCAAGCGCCGGATCATCGCCGAGACCGGGGCCGGCCAGCACGGGGTCGCCACGGCCACGGCCGCGGCGCTGTTCGGCCTGGAGTGCGCCGTGTACATGGGTGCCGAGGACGTGCGGCGCCAGGCCCCCAACGTGGAGCGGATGCGGCTCCTGGGGGCCGAGGTGGTGCCGGTGGAAACCGGGAGCCGCACCCTCAAGGACGCCATGAACGAGGCGATCCGGCAGTGGGTCACCCACGTGGAAACCACCTTCTACGTGATCGGATCGGTGGCCGGGCCCCACCCGTACCCGGCCATGGTCCGGGACTTCCAGCGGGTGATCGGCGAGGAGACCCGGGCCCAGTGCCTGGAAGACCACGGGCGGCTCCCCGACGCGGTGATCGCGTGCCTCGGGGGCGGGTCGAACGCCATGGGCATGTTCGCCCCGTTCCTGGACGACCCCGTGGACCTGGTGGCCGTGGAGGCGGCCGGGGAGGGCATGGACACCGGGCGGCACGCCGCGGCGATCGCGGCGGGCCGGGTGGGGGTGCTCCACGGGATGAAGTCCTACTTCCTCCAGGACGCCGACGGCCAGATCCAGGAGGCCCACTCCATCTCGGCCGGCCTCGACTACCCCGGGGTGGGCCCCGAGGTGGCGGAGCTCGCCCGCTCGGGCCGGATCCGCACGGTCACGGCGACCGACGCCGAGGCCCTGGAGGCGTTCCACCTGCTGGCCCGCACCGAGGGCATCCTGCCGGCCCTCGAAAGCTCCCACGCCCTCGCCCGCACCCGGGACCTGGCCCGGGAGGTGGGGCCGGGAGGGCTCGTGGTGGTGAACCTCTCGGGCCGGGGCGACAAGGATCTCGCGACCGTGCTCGCCCGCGGGAAGGGAGGTGCGGCATGAACCGGCTCGAAAGCCACCTTCGGGACCGCCGGGGGGCCGGCCGGAAGCTCCTCCTGCCGTTTCTCACGGCCGGCTACCCCGACCGGGGCACCTTCGTGGATCTCCTTCTGGCCTGCCAGGCGGCGGGCGCCGACGCGGTGGAGGTGGGGATCCCGTTCTCCGATCCCTCGGCCGACGGGCCGGTGATCCAGGAGGCGAGCGCGCGGGTGCTCGCGGCCGGCCTGCGGCTCGACCACGTGTTCGAGGACGTTGCCGCGGCCCGGTCGCGCGGGCTCACGGTGCCGGCCCTGTTCATGACCTACTACAACCCGGTCCTGGCCCGGGGGCCCGAACGGTTCGCCCGGGAGGCCCGGGCGTGCGGGGCCGACGCCGTGCTCGTGGTGGACCTGCCATGGGAGGAGAGCGCCGAGTTCCTGCCCCTGGCCCGGCGGGAGGGGCTCGACACGGTCCTCCTGGTGGCCCCCACCACGCCGGAGGAGCGGGTGGCCCGGATCGTGGGGAGCGCCTCGGGGTTCGTGTACTGCGTGAGCGTGACCGGGGTCACCGGGCAGAAGCGGCCCGTGGAGGAGGCGGTGGGGGATCTGGTGGAGCGGGTGCGGCGGCACACCGACCTTCCGGCCCTGGTGGGGTTTGGGGTGTCGGACCCGGCCTCGGCGGCGGCCCTGGCCGCGCGCTCCGACGGGGTCATCGTGGGGAGCGCGCTCCTGCGGGAGCTGGAAGGGCGCTCGGGCGGGTCGGCCGTCGAGGCGGCCGAGGGGTTCCTGAAGGGCCTGCGCGCGGCCCTTGGAGGCTGAACCTCCGGGGGCGCGAACCTTGCAAACCCGCCCCGCGGTGGGCATTCTAAAGAAATCCCGCACCGGGCGGGGAAGGTCACTCCAACGGAGGGGAGGGCGAACGCCATGAAGATCCGGGACGTTCGAAGAGGCTACGTCACAGGCACCACGGCCACCGGCCGGCCGCGGCGGGAGATCCAGGTGGAGGAGGTCACCGGGATCGGCGGTGCGGTCGACCGGGTGGAGGTGTCGAGCCGCGGCCGGGAGGTCCAGCGGGCCCGGATCCTCGCCCTTTCGGCACCCGAGATCCGGGCGGACCTGGTGGAGGCCATCGAGGCCGAGATCCGGGAGGGCCGCTACCGGGTGACCGGCCGGGAGGTGCTCCCGCG
>CAZUYO010000428.1:0-2377 GCA_964624725.1 uncultured Thermodesulfobacteriota bacterium | reverse complement strand
CCGGTCGGCCTCTCCGGCCGAGTGGAGCTTGGAGGGCCTGGCCGGCCGGGTGGTGGAGGTGTCGGGGTGGGCTCACCCCGCCCCCCTCACGGCGGCCGTGCTCCTCGTGCGCGACGCCCAGGCCCGGGGGGAGCCCGTGGCCTGGATCACCCCGGAGGAGAGCGCCTTCTACCCCCCGGACGCGGCCGAGGCCGGGGTGGACCTCGACGCCCTGGCCGTGGTGCGGGCCCCCGGCCTCCGGGAGGCCCTGCGGGCGGCCGACCATCTCCTCCGGTCCGGCGCCTTCGGCCTGGTGGTGCTCGACCTGGGGGACCGCCGGGACCTCACCCTGGCGGCCCAGACCCGCCTCGGGGGCCTCGCCCAGGAGCACGGCGCCGCCCTCGTGTGCCTCACCCGAAAGCCCGACGGGGCCCCCTCCCTGGGGTCGTTGGTGTCGCTTCGGGTGGGGGCCGGCCGGCGGCGGCTCGGGCCCGGCCGGTTCGCCTGCCGGGTGGAGGCGCTCAAGGACAAGCGCCGCGGCCCGGGCTGGGGAAAGGAGGTCCCCTGCCGTGCCCCGGACGGCCTACGTTGAGGTGCCGGACCTGCCCCTCCAGGTGCTCCTGCGGCGCCGGCCGGAGTGGGCGGGGTTTCCCGCGGCCGTGGTGGACCGCGACCGGCCCCAGGGCCGGGTGCTCTGGGCCAACGGCCCGGCCCGAGGGCGCGGGGTGGTGCCGGGCCTCCGGTACGCCTCGGCCCTGGCCCTGGCCCCGGACCTCCGGGCCGGGGAGGTGCTCCCGGCCGACCTGGAGGGGGCCCGGGCCGGGCTCCTCCGGACCCTCCAGGGCCTCACCCCCGGGGTGGAGCCCCATCCCGGCCGGCCCGGGGGGTTCTGGCTCGACCCCCGGGGGCTCGGGCGCCTGGCCGGCCCGCCGGAGCGGTGGGCCCGGGCCGTGGCCCGGCGGGTCGGGGCCGAGGGGTTCCGGTGCCGGGTGGTGGCCGGGTTCACCCGGCTCGGCACCTTCGCGGCGGCCCAGCGGCCGGGGCCCGCCGGGGTCGTGGTGTTCCGGAGCCCGGCCGAGGAGGAGGCCGTGGCCCGGCGGGTGCCCCTGGGGCGGCTCGGGCTCCCGCCCGGGGAGCGCGAGCGGCTCGCCCGCCTGGGGGTGCGCACCCTGGGGGGCCTCCTCGGGCTCCCGGCCGCGGACCTGGCCCGGCGCATCGGCCCCGGGGCGGCCGGGCTCCGGGCCTGGGCGGCCGCGGGGCCGGAGGGGTTCGCCCCGGAGCCCCTGCCCTCCCCGCTCGCGCGGCGGGCGCCCTTCGACCAACCCGAGGGGAACCTCCACCGGCTCCTTTTCCGGGCCAAGGGGCTTTTGGACGAACTCCTGGCCGAACTGGCCGAGCGGGGGGAGGCCCTGGCCGGGCTCACGGTGCGCCTGGGGCTCGAGGACGGGGCGGTGCGGGAGGAGCGACTCCGGCCGGCCCGGCCCACCCTGGACGCCCGCCAGGTGCTCAACCTCGTGCACCTGCGGCTCGAGGCCGGGGGGCTCGGGGGCGGGGTGGAAGACCTCGAACTCGAGGCCGAGCCCGTCCCGGCCACCCGGGAGCAGCTCCGGCTCTTTGCCGAGCGGCCCCGCCGCGACCCCCGGGCCGCGGCCCGGGCCCTGGCGCGGCTGCGGGCCGAACTGGGGGAGGACGCCGTGGTGCGGGCCCGGCTCCTCGACGGCCACCTGCCCGAGGCCCGGTTCGCCTGGGAGCCCCTGGGCGAACTCCCCCCGGCCCGGCCCCGGCCCGAGGCGGAGCCGGTGCTCGTGCGGCGGATCTTCCCCCGGCCCCGCCCCCTGCGGCCCCTGGGGCGCCACGACCCCGACGGCTGGATGCTCCGGGGCGAGGCGGCCGGCCGGGTCGAGGCCCTCCACGGCCCCTACGAGGTGAGCGGCGGGTGGTGGCGCACCCCGATCCACCGGGAGTACCACTTCGCCGAACTCTCCACCGGCGAGGTGCTCTGGATCTACTACGACCGGATCCGGCGGCGGTGGTTCTGGCAGGGGGAGGTGGAATGATCTTGCGACACGCGAACGGACGGGAGCCACGACGAGGGCACCTGAATCCGGGCGCCGGGGGCGCCCGCAGGCGTATCCCCCCGATGCGAAACCGAATCCGCCCGTTTGGTTCGGTGGAGCCGGCTCGGGGGAATGGAACCGAGAACCGGAGAAGCGGAAAGGGGCCGACTGCGGGCCGACCCCGGCGCGACCCTACGGCACGCAGAGGAACCCCTGCTCGCGGAAGTGGCGATCCAGGGTAAAGGCCCGGCGGACCCCACGGGACCGCATGGCCTCGAAGCTTACGCAGTCCACCAGGCTGACCGCCCGCCGGCCCATGGCCAACAGGGCGCGTACGGCCG
>CAZUYO010000427.1:0-2392 GCA_964624725.1 uncultured Thermodesulfobacteriota bacterium | reverse complement strand
CATGTTCCCCCTGACCCTCGAGGGCCTCGACCGCGCCGTAAAGGCCCTGCTCTGAGGTCTGCGGGGAGGAAGGAGGGACGCCGGGCACGAAAACGGCCGCGGCGGTCCCCCGCCGCGGCCCGGCCTCCCAGCCTTCTAGCCTCCTAGCTTTCCAGCCTCTAATAGTGGCATTTCCGGCAGAACGCCCTCTGGGCGTCCTCGTTTTCCAGGATGTTCGCCCGGCTCACGTCGGCCGTGGCGTGGGGGTTGTGGCAGCTCGTGCACCCCAGGGGCCGGCCGGGGTTGGAGGGATCCACCTCGGCCTCCACCGGGTGGCCCGCGATGGGGTGGCCGCGGCCGCTGCCGGCGACGTCGGGGTGGCAGCCGGCGCAGAAGGCGTTGCCCTCGGCCGCCGTGAGCACCTGGGTCTTGCCGCCGTGGGGGTCGTGGCACCGGGTGCAGGGCACCGGGCCGTGGAGGCCCCGTTCCACCGGCAGGGGCAGGGTGTCGGCGTGGCACAGGAGGCAGAGCTTCGGCGGGGTCTCCCGGAGCACGGCCGGGGTCTTGCCGCCGTGGGGATCGTGGCACACCAGGCACCCGCCGGCCGCCACCGGGCCGTGGACGTGCTCCTTGCCGCCCAGGACCCGGGCCAGGAAGTTCTCGTGGCACGACCCGCACCCGGCCGCCTGGGAACTGGGAAGGGCGAACCGCGCCGGCCGGTACTCGGGGGCGTGGCACATGAAGCAGGCGTACACCGCCGTGGGGCCGTGGAGGTTGGGGGCCGATTCCACCCCGGGGTGGCAGGCCGCGCACACCTTCCCGGCCGGGGCCATGGGCTGGTCGGGCACGGTCTCGTAGGCCTCGGGCAGGTTGTGGCAGCCCGAACAGGTGGCCTCCCGCTCCCTCGTATGGAACGCGTAGGGTTTCTCGTCCACCACCGTGCGCAGGGAGTACGGGGGCACGTAGGTCACCGTGAACGAAAGCCGCACCTTCTCGTCGGCCGCCCGCACCACCTCGAACCGGTTCCGGCCCTCGGCGAGGGGCACCCGCACGTGGTGGAGGTCGTAGTCGTCGCCGGGGACGGCCGTGCCGGCGGCGGCCAAGGGTTTCCCCCCGGCCCGCAGGAACGCCTGCTCGCCGGCGGGCACGGTGTACACCACGAGCACCTCGGGGGCGTGGACGACCCCGCTGGGGGACGGGGCGAGGAGGGTGGGCAGGTCGGCCCGAGCAAGGGACGCGCCCGCAAGCAGCAGGCCCAGGGACAGGACGAACGGGAATCGCATGGGGCACTCCGGGTCGAGACGGGTCCGGCAGAAATCACATGCACCCCGTATCGGCAGGAACCTCCCGCGGCATGAGCGGTTGACCGGGTTTTCGGGTTCCCGTTAGAGTACAACCCGTTATCCGCGGGGGCCCCAGTGCGAGGAGGGTTTGGATGGCGCGCATCCTGATCGTAGACGACTCGCCCACCATGCGCCAGCTCCTCGCCGCCTGCCTCACGCCCCTCGCGGCGGAACTCGCCGAGGCCTCGACCGGGCTCGAGGCCGTGGAACGGCTCACCATCGAGACCTTCGACCTCGTGTTCCTCGACATCAACATGCCCGACATGGACGGGGTCGAGGTGGTCGCCTTCCTCAAATCCCACCCCTCGCTCGCCCGGGTGCCCGTGGTCATGGTGACCACCCGGTCCGACCCGGGGCTCCGGGACCGGCTCCTGGCCCAGGGGGTGAACCGGTACATCACCAAGCCCTTCGAGCCCGACCAGGTGCTCGAGGCGGCCCGGGAACTCCTGGCGGCGGAGGCGTAGCGTCCGATGGCCGGCCCCGACGTCTCCCAGGCCCTCGCGGGGTACTTCGAGGAGGTGGCGGAGCTCGTCCAGAACGCCCAGGGGGCCCTGCTGTCCGTCGAGTCGTCCGTCGCCGAGGGCGACCTCGACGTCCCGAGCCTCTACACCCTCTACCGCGCCATGCACACGATCAAGGGGCTCTCGGCCATGGTCGAGGCCAAGGCCCTGGTGCGGCTCGCCCACGGGCTCGAAACCGTGCTCCAGGAGCTCCACACGAACGAGGAGGCCCCGTCCCGGGAGCTCCTCGACCGGCTGTTCGAGGGCCTTTCGCTCCTGGAGCGCCTGGTGGAGCGGTTCCGGGGGGGGGAGGCCGAGTCCGACGAGGTGGACCCGTTCCTCGAGGCGGTGCGGCGCGCCCGCGCCGGGGAGCCCGAGGCCGGGGCCGAGCCCGCGAAGGGCGGCGGGGCCGGGGGCCTGGATCTCCCGGAGGAGCTCCTGGCGAAGCTCTCGGGCTACGAGCAACGAAGGGCCCGGAAGCGCGTCGAGGCGGGCGAGGGGCTCTACCTCCTGGAGCTCGTGCCCGATAAGGACAAGGTGGCCCGGGGGGTCACCATCAACGCGGTGCGC
>CAZUYO010000426.1:0-2402 GCA_964624725.1 uncultured Thermodesulfobacteriota bacterium | reverse complement strand
ATGCACGCTCCCGACATCGACACCGCCGCCTACGACTGGACCGCCACGCTCCTCGGGCTCGCCGAGCGGGTGTTCCGCCTGCGGATCCGGCTGGGGGGCGACCCGGCCCTCCTCGAGGCCGGCGACATCTTCCTTTTCAACCACTTCGCCCGCATCGAAACCTTCATCCCCCCCTACCTCATCCACCGCCACACCGGGGCCCACTGCCGCACCGTGGCCGCGGCCGAACTCGTGCGGTCCACCGGGGCCCTGGGCCGGTACCTCTCGGCCCTCGGCGCCGTGCCCAACGACGAACCCGGGCTCCTCGAGTTCCTGGCGGCCGAGGTGCTCCGGGGCCACCGGGTGGTCGTGTTCCCCGAAGGCGGCATGGTCAAGGACCGGCGGGTCCTCGACGAGCGGGGCCGGTACGCCGTCTATTCCCGTACCCGTCGGGAACGGCGGAAGCACCACACCGGCGCGGCCGTGGTGGCGCTGGCCGTGGCCGCGTTCCGCCGGGCCGTCCGCCGGGCCGAAGAGCGGGGCGAGGACGACCGCATCGCCCGGTGGGCCGAGACCCTGGGCATGGAATCCCCCGAGGCCCTGGTGGAGAACGCCCGGCGGCCCACCGTGATCGTGCCGGCCAACATCACCTTCTACCCGATGCGGGTCACCGGGAACCTCCTGGAGCGGGCGGCCCAGTGGTTCGTGGAGGGGCTGAGCCCCCGGCTCGCCGAGGAGCTGCGGGTCGAGGGCAATCTGCTCCTGAGGGACACCGACATGGACGTTCGGCTCGCCCCCCCCTTGCGGGTGGACGAGGCCCTGGGGCCGTGGGACCGGGTCTTCCTGCGACTCGCCGCGCCGCTGCCCGAAACCCCGGCCGACTTCCTGCGGCCCGGAACCCGCCTGGGCCGGCCCTGGGCCCGGCGCCGGCGGCGGCTCGCGCTGCGGCTACGCGACCGGTACATGGAGGCCATGTACCAGGCGGTCACCGTGAACCTCTGCCACCTGGCCTCCCGCGTCATCGCCCGCTGGGTCGAGGAGGGCCGGGCCGAGGTGGAGGGACACACCCTGCGGCGGGCCGTGTACCGGGCGGTCAAGGCCGCCCAGGCCGAACCCGCCCTCCACCTCCACGAGAGCGTGGACCACCCCGACGAATACGCAGGCCTCCTCGCCGGCCGGTGCGAGGGGTTCGAGGAGTTCGTCGCCACGGCCGAAGCGGCCGAGCTCCTCCGGGCCGAGGGCGACCGCTTCCGGTTCTCCGACAAGCTCCGGGAGGAGTTCGGGCTCGACGAGATCCGGCTCGAAAACCCGGTGGCCGTGTACGCCAACGAGGTGGCGCCCCTGCCCGGGCTGCGCCGGGCCGTGGACCGGGGCCTCGCCGCCGTGGAGCGCCCCGACCCCCTCGACTGGGTCCGCACCCGGTTCGACGACGAGGTGCGGCTCTACCGGTACGACCTCGAGGCCTTCGGGCGGCCCGAGTCCGAGGAGATCGCCCGCACCGAGGGGGTGAAAGAGCTCGGGGAGCCCTACCTCCTCGTGCCCGACCGGCCCCGGCCGCCCGCCGTCCTCCTGATCCACGGGTTCACGGCCTCCCCGGCCGAGCTGCGGCCCTTTGGGGAGCGGCTGGCGGCCCGGGGTCATCCCGTGCTGGGGGTGCGCCTGCGGGGCCACGGCACGAGCCCCTGGGATCTGCGGGAGCGGTCCTGGGAGGAATGGCTCGCCTCGGTGCGCCGGGGGTTCGAGGCCCTGCGCGAGGCCTGGGACCGGGTGGCCGCGGTGGGGTTCTCGGCCGGGGGGCTTCTGGCCCTCCTCCTCGCGGCCGACCGGCCCGAGGGCCTCGACCGGGTCGCGGCCGTCGCCTCCCCGGTGCGGGTGCGCGACCGGGGCATGCGGCTCGTGCCCCTCGTTCACGGCGCCAACGTGGTGGCCCACACCCTCGGGGTGCCCGATCTCATGCGGTTCCACCGCTCGTCGCCCGAACACCCCGACATCAACTACATCCACGTGCCCGTGCGCGCCCTCTTCGAGCTGGGCCGGCTGATCGACGAGGCCCGCTCCCGGCTCCCCGACGTGGACGTGCCCGTGCTCCTCATCCAGGGCACCGAGGACCCCACCGTCGACCCCGAGAGCGGGGAACTCCTCTACCAGGGCCTTCGGGTACGCGACAAGGCCCTCGTCCTCATCCCCTCGGAGCGCCACGGCATCCTGCGGGAGAACATCGGCGGCACCCAGGACCGGGTGCTGGAGTTCCTGGAGGCCGGCGATTGGGCCCCGGCCGGCAAGGGCTGAGCCCCATCCGTCCGCCGGAGCGCAAGCCCGGTCGCCCTACGTCGCCCGACGAAGGGCGATACCGGGAGGACGCGCTGCTGGAATGGCTCGCCGCCCCGGAGCAGCAGGAACTCCGGCGCACGTTCGCGGTGTGG
>CAZUYO010000425.1:0-2408 GCA_964624725.1 uncultured Thermodesulfobacteriota bacterium | reverse complement strand
GGACCGAAGACCGCGAGACCGGCGACCGTGCCAGGTGCCAGAAGACAGACGACAGAGGACAGGGGTGCTCTGACATCTGACCTCTGAATTCTGGCCCCTGCTACGGCAGCCGCTCCCACGGGCTGGCCGCCGCGATAACGCCGAAATCCCGAAGGTTCTTAGCCGCCTAGCTGCCGAGCAGCCTAGCTGCCTAGCCGAACCTACCTGGAAGGAACTGCCAATGGCCCGGATCGTGTTCGTGACCGGCGGAGCCCGAAGCGGCAAAAGCCGGTTCGCCCAACGGATCGCCGAGGCGTGGGAGGGGCCGCTCCTCTACGTGGCCACGGCCGAGGTGCTCGACGACGAGATGGCCGACCGGGTCCGGCGCCACCGGGCCGACCGGGGCCCGCGCTGGGAGACCCTGGAGGAACCCCTGGACCTTCCCGCGGCCCTGCGGGCCGCGGAGGGGTTCGGGGGCGCCCTCGTGGACTGCCTCACCCTGTGGGTTTCGAACCTCCTGGGCCGGTGGGGCGGCGACGAAGCCGGGCTCGCGGCGGCGCTGGACCGGTTCTACCGGGCCCTCGAGGCGTTCCGGGGCCGGATCTGCCTCGTAACGAACGAGGTGGGCTCGGGCATCGTGCCCGAGAACGCCCTGGCCCGGCGGTTTCGGGACCTGGCCGGCCGCGTTAACCAGGAGTGCGCCGCCCGGGCCCACGAGGCCTACCTCGTGGTGTCGGGCCTGCCGGTCCGCCTGAAATAGACCCACGGGCGCAAGCCCGTCCGAACGTTCCCGCGTCTGTACGAGATTCCCGGAGGAACCCATGACTGAGCAGGAACTTCGCGATCTCGCCGCGGCCGTCCGGCCGCTCGACCCAGCAGACCTCGAGGCGGCCCAGGCGCGCCTCGACGATCTCACGAAGCCCCCCGGGAGCCTGGGCCGGCTCGAGGAGGTGGCCAAGCGCCTGGCCGGGATCCAGCGGACCACCCGGCCGCGGATCGGAAAGAAGAGGATCTACACCCTGGCCGCCGACCACGGCGTCACGGAGGAGGGCGTGAGCGCCTACCCCCGGGAGGTCACGGCCCAGATGGTGCTCAACTTCCTGCGGGGCGGCGCCGCCATCAACGTGCTGGCCCGGCACGTGGGCGCCGAGATCGTGGTGGTGGACATCGGGGTGGACCACGACTTCGAGGGGGTGGGGGGCCTCGTGCACGCCAAGGTGGCCCGGGGCACCCGGAACCTGGCCCGGGGTCCGGCCATGACCCGCGAGGAGGCCCTCCGGGCCCTCGGGGTCGGGGCGGACCTCGCCCGGCGGGCCGCCGAGGACGGCGTGGATCTCGTCGGCATCGGCGAGATGGGCATCGGCAACACCACCCCGGCCGCGGCGATCCTCGCCGCGTTTGCCGGGCTCCCGCCCCGGGAGGTGGTGGGCCGGGGCACCGGGGTGGACGACGAGGGCCTTCGCCGGAAGGCCCAGGCCGTGGCCCGGGGCCTCGAGATCAACCGGCCCGACCCGAGCGACCCCCTGGACGTGCTCCACAAGGTCGGGGGGCTCGAGATCGCCGGCATGGCCGGGGTGTGCCTGGGGGCGGCGGCGCAGCGGATCCCGGTGGTGGTGGACGGGTTCATCTCCACCGCCGCCGCGCTCGTGGCCACCCGGCTCGAGCCCCGGGTGGCCGACTACCTGTTCCTCTCCCACCTGAGCCAGGAACGGGCCCACATCCGGATGGTGGAGCACCTGGGCCAGGACCCGCTCCTCGTCCTCGAGATGCGCCTGGGCGAGGGAACCGGGGCGGCGCTGGCCATGTCGGTGATCGAGGCCTCGGCCAAGATCCTCTCCGAGATGGCCACCTTCAGCGAGGCCGGGGTCTCGAACCGTGAGGGGTGAGGACGGCGTGAAGGAAGCCGCGCCCCGGCCCGGCCGGTTCGCCGTGGCCTGGCAGTTCCTCACGGTGATCCCGCTCTTTCCGGCCGGGAAGCTCGACGACCGGGATCTGGCCCGGGCCATGGGGGCGTTCCCGGCCGTGGGCCTCGCCCTGGGCGCGGGACTCGTGGCGTTCCACCTGGTGCTGGGTCGGGCTCTGCCGGGGCTTCTGGAGGGGGCGATCGCCGTGGCGCTCCTGGCGGCCGCCACCGGGTGTTTCCACCTGGACGGCCTCGCCGACACGGCCGACGGGATCTCGGGCGGTTGGACCCGGGAGCGCGCCCTGGAGATTATGAAAGACAGCCGCACCGGCGCGGTGGGCGCCGCGGCGCTTTGTGTTGCGATCGTGGCCCTGGCGGCCGGATACGGGCTGCTGCCGGAGTCGGTCCGGTGGGCCGGGCTCCTCGTCACCCCGGCCGCCGGACGCGCGGCCGCCGTGTGGCTTGCCCGCCGAAGCCCCTACGCCCGGCCCGAGGGAGGCCTGGGCCGGCCCTACAGCGAACACCT
>CAZUYO010000424.1:0-2408 GCA_964624725.1 uncultured Thermodesulfobacteriota bacterium | reverse complement strand
AGGTGCGAGCCGTAGGCCGTGGCCTTGCCCGTGGCGTTCCCGCTCGGCCACACCACCGTGGGCCCGCTTCCGCCCGGGCCGTGGCAGACGTCGCAGGACCCCGCGCCGAAGTCGCCGAACTGCACCGGGAGCCCCGAGTCGCTCAGCCGGTGGGAGGCGTCGTTGGCGTGGCAGGCGTTGTCACACCCGAAGTTGGTCTCGTTGTACCCGGCCCCGGTCGAGGGGCTCGGCCCGTTCATCATCACGCTGCCGTCGCCGTGGTGGGTGGCCGGGTCATAGTTGGCGTTCTTGGGCGAATGGTTCCCCGTGCCGTCGTCCTTGGTGCCGTGGCAGATGGCGCATTCCTCGTGGTTCGACTTGAGGTAGGTGCCCCCGTCGTTGCGGCTCAGGTCGTGGTCCACGGTGCCGTTCACCGGCGGGTACCCGTGGCAGGCGTCGCAGGTGGTGATGCTGCCGCCCACCCAGTTGGGGGTGGCGTTGTTGAAGTGACAGTCCACGTTGGTGCAGTTGGTGCCGTTCCAGGCCGCGTTGGTCTCCCCGGGGATCCGGAGGAAGTACATATCCACCGAGCCGTTGTTGTGGACGCCCGAGGGGCCCGTGGTGGTGTAGTCCACGCTGGGCTGGGCCGCGGTCGCCCCGTGGCACCGGTCGCAGTCGGTGTAGTCGGCGTCGGCGCTGGCGTGCACGGCGTGGGCGCCCTGGCTCGGGGGCGTGCCGTGGCACAGGGTGCAGCCGCTGCCAGTGCCGCCGCCGCTCGGCGCCACCCCGGACGAGGTGTCGGTGTTGGTGGTGGTGTTGTCGGCGGCGTCGGTGGCCCGGACCCCGAAGTAGTAGGTCGTGCCGTCCGTGAGCCCGGTGACCGTGGCCGAGGTGCCGAGCACGCCGGGCATCGTGCCCAGGGGGCTCGTGAACACGGCCGCGGCGCTCGTGGCCCAGTACACGGTGTACCGGATCGGGGTCGAGGCGTCGGAGGCCGCATTCCACGTGACGTTCACCGCCCCGCCGGTGCCCGCGTCGGTGGCGGCGATGCCCGAGTTCGGGCTCCAGGTGGGCGGGCTGGAGTCGCTGCCGGCCCCCTCGGTCCAGTCCAGGTCCAGATACTCGGTCACGCCCGAGGTGTGCTGGTCGTACATGACCCGGGGATGGTCGCTCGAGGCCGTGGTGATGTCGGCCACGAAGTAGATCCCGAACTTGCTCCCCGCGGGCACCGTGATCTGGGCGCCGTTCATGTTGACGTTCGTGTAGGTCTGGGTGGAGTTGGCCGTGAGCCCCACGGTGCCGTAGTTGGCCGACAGCGTGACGTTCCCGGAGCTGTCGAGCGCCGCGAGATAGATCCGCATCACGTCGTTGTTGTCGCCGCCCCGCAGCCGGAACCGGTTCGTGTTCTTGGCCGTGTAGGTCCGGGTGGTGGTCTCGGCCTGGTCGTAGAACCAGGCGGCCATGTACCGGAGGGACCCGTTGGCCCCGTTCTGGAGGTCCACCCGGTTGTTGGAGCTCGCCGAGCCGCACACGTTCCCCGAGGTGTTCAGGAGCCCCACGGCGTTGGGAACCCCGGGGCTGGTGAGCCCGTTGATGTTCTGGTTCGTGGTGCTCCCGCAGGCCGAGAGGTTCGTGGTGACCCCCGAGGCGAGATTGGTGCCGTTGTCCTGGACCTGGTAGTAGCGCACCGTGCCGCTCCCGCCGCCCGCGGCCGTGGGGCTGCCCGACCGGGTCGCCGAGTCCGCGGTGTTGGCCGGGGAGGCCTGGTCCTTGGCCCGCACGCAGTACGAATAGGTGCTCCCGTTCGTCAGCCCCGTGTCCAGGTAGGAGGTGGTCCCCAGGTTCTGGGCGATCCGGGAGCCCGAGGCGCAGGCGTCCGCCACCGAGCCCGAGGCCCGGTAGAGGTCGTACACCACCGGGGGCGAGCCCGCGTCGGAGGCGGCGTTCCAGGTGATCTGGAGATCGCCGTCGGTGGCCGTGTCGGTCACGGTGAGCCCGTCCCCGCCGGACCAGGCGGGCGGCGTGGTGTCGCTGGCCGCACCGGTGTACCAGTCGGGGGTGGTGGCGTTGTTGTGGCAGTCGACGTTGGAGCAGGTGTGGGAGGTGCCGTCGTAGCTGCCGTCGGTGTCCACGGCCGCGCCCGACAGGTTCTTGAACGCCCCGGCGTTGTAGGCCTGGCCGTCGTTCCACAGGTCGGCCCGCTCGGTGGGGGCCTCGTTGCCGCTGTGGTGGCTTCCGGACCCCGGATTGGGGTGGCAGTAGTCGCACGACTGGTTCTTGTCGTCGGTGGTGGGGGTGCCGCCGGCGATGCGGGCCCCGATGGCGTCCACGTGCTTCTGGTGGGAGCCCGCCCGGTCGTTGTAGGCGTCGGTGGGGATGGAGTCGGGCCAGTAGTTGTTGCCGCCCTCGGCGGAGAGCCCGCCGCCGTG
>CAZUYO010000423.1:0-2423 GCA_964624725.1 uncultured Thermodesulfobacteriota bacterium | reverse complement strand
TCGTCTCTTCGTTGCCATCCGGGAACCGCAGGGAGGAGCGCCATGCGTATCGGCATCCAGGCCAAGGTGTGCGGGTTTCTCACGATCGTACTCGGGCTCGCCTTCGGGGCGAGCGCGTGGGTGAGCACGGCGGGGTCCACCCGGGCCCTGGAGGCCCTCGGCGAAAAGAGCGCGAGGGCCCTGGAGGCCGCCGGCGTCGCCCGGGCCCGAAGCGTGTTCTCGAGCCTGGAGGCCGGGACCAAGGGCTCGGTGGAGCATGGCGAGATGGACGTGTTCGAGGAACTCCTGTCCGACCTCGGGAAGGTGGAGGGCGTGCTGGAAGTGGGGCTCACCGATTCCGAGGGCAAGATCGCCTACGCGAGCCGCGCCGCGTCGGTGGACCGGGCGCTCGACGCCGAGGCGTTCCGGAAGGCCTCGGCCGCGAAGGGGCCCGTGGAGATCCCCCGGGGCGGGGAGATCACGGTGATCCGGGCCCGCCGGTTCGAGGAGCGGTGCCTCGAATGCCACGACGGGGTGAAGCCCGGCGACCTGGCCGGGGCGCTCTACGTGCGGTTCAGCGTGGCCGACGTGGCGAAGGCCCGGGAGGAGACGGCGGCCTACGTGGCCGGGGCCCGGCGCTCGGGCATTCGCACCGGGGCGGTGGCGGGCCTCGCGGGGCTCGTGGCGGCCGCGCTTGGCACCTGGCTCCTCCAGGCCGGGCTCGTGACCCGGCGGATCCGGCGGTTCGTGGCGCTCTTAAAGGACATGGCCGAGGGGGAGGGGGATCTCACGAAGCGGCTGCCCCTGCGGTATGTGGACTGCTCCAAGGCCAAGAACTGCGGCCACGACGAGTGCGTCTCGTTCGGTAAGCGGGAGGCCTGCTGGAGCCACGTGGGGTCCATGCAGGTGATCCGCGAAAAGATCCAGTGCCCGTCTGTGCTCTCGGGCAAGGTGACCTCGTGCGAGACGTGCGAGGTGTTCCGCGCGGCCCAGCGGGACGAGTTCGACGAACTGGCCAACTGGTTCAACATCTTTGCGGACAAGATCCGGTACACGGTGGACCAGGTGAAGGATTCGGCGGCCGAGATGGCGGCGGCGAGCCAGCAGCTTTCGGCGACCACCGCCCAGATCGCCTCGAGCAACGAGGAGGTGTCGCAGCAGACCCAGGCCCTGGCGGCGAGCGGCGAGGAGATGGGAGCCACGGTGCACGAGGTGGCCCGGAACGCCTCGGGGGTGGCCGAGGCCTCGGGCCGGGCCCGGGAGAAGGCCCAGGAGGCCGCCGGGAAGGTTCGAGAGACCGAGGAGGCCCTGGAGCGGATCGCCGAGGTGGTGGCCGGCGCCGGCCGGGTGGTGGAGGGCCTGGGGGCCGAGGCCGAAAAGATCGACGTGGTGATCCGCACCATCGAGGACATCGCCGACCAGACGAACCTCCTGGCCCTCAACGCGGCGATCGAGGCGGCCCGGGCCGGGGAGCACGGCCGGGGGTTCGCGGTGGTGGCCGACGAGGTGCGAAAGCTCGCCGAGAAGACGGTGAAGGCCACCCAGGAGATCGCCCGGACCATCGCCGGGATCCAGGGGGAGACCCAGAAGGCCGTGACGGCCATGACGGAAGGGGTGCGGGAGGTGGAGGCGGGGAAGGCCCTGGGGCAGGGAGCGGCCGGGGCCATGGCCGAGGTGGAGGCCGAGGCGTCGGGAGCGGCGGCCCAGGTGGAGCAGATCGCGGCGGCCACCGAGGAGCTCACGGCCACCATCGAGAACCTGGCGACGAACCTCGACCAGATCGCCCAGGGGGTGGGGGAGAACACCCGGGCCGGCGACGAGATCGCCCGCACGGCCGAGACCGTGGCCCGGAAGGCCGACGAACTGCGCCACCTCACCGAACGGTTCCGCACGTAACGGCGCAGGGGATCCCCGGGCCGACGGCCCGAAGGGATGTTGTCGCGGCGTGGCAGCCGCTCCCACGGGTTGGAACAGCCGCTGACGCTGGAATCCCAAAGGATTTTAGCGTCCTAGCCACCCAGCGTCCTAGGAGGAAGTTACCTGGAAGGGGTTTCCCCTGACACCTGTCCTCTGACTTCCGACCCCTGATCGTGGGAGCGCCCGTGTCGGGAGTCAGAGGACAGAAGACAGAAGACAGGGGGGTCTCTGACCTCTGACTTCCGAATTCTGGCCCCTCATACGGCAGCCGCTCCCACGGGTTGGCCGACGCGATGACGTCGGGATCCCGAATGTTCTTAGCCGCCTAGCCGCCGAGCAGCCCAGCCGCCTAGCCAAAGTTGAAGCCGCTCCCACGGGTTGGCCGACGCGGTGACGTCGGGATCCCGAACGTTCTTAGCCGCCTGGCTGCCGAGCAGCCCAGCCGCCTAGCCGAAGTTACGTGGAATCCGCCCCCACAGGTGGGACAACCGCTAACGCTGGAATCCCAAAGGATTTTGGCATCCTAG
>CAZUYO010000422.1:0-2429 GCA_964624725.1 uncultured Thermodesulfobacteriota bacterium | reverse complement strand
GGTCGAGGGGGTGCGGGTGGACGGGGGGGCGACCGGGGTTGTGGCCGGCCCCGGCGGGCGGCTCATAGGCCGGGATCTGGAGATCCGGGGCGCCGAGGTCGGGCTCCTCCGGGCCGGGGGCGAGGTCGCGGTGGAGGGGCTTGTGGTGGACGCGGCCGACGCGGCGACCCTGGAGGTGCCAAGAGCCGCGCCCGACGCGGTGCCCCTGGAGCCCCGAGCCGTCGCCGGCCCGCGGGTCGAACTGCTGGGGGAGTACACCGTGGACCGGGACGAGACCTGGGAGGGGGAGGTGATCGTTTCCGGCCGGGTCACGGTGGTGCCGGAGGCCGTGCTCACGCTGCGGCCGGGCACCCGGGTGCGGTTCCGGCGGATCGACACGAACGGCGACGGCCTGGGGGAGGGGGAACTCCTCGTCCTGGGCGGCATCCGGAGCCTAGGGACCCTTTCGGCGCCCGTGGTGTTCGAGTCGGCCGAGGCCGAGCCCCGCCCGGGGGACTGGGACAAGGTGAGTCTGATCGCCTCGGAGGACCCCGGGAACCGATTCGCCTACACGGTGTTTCGCCACGGGGTCCAGGCCCTCCACGCCCATTTTTCGGCGATGACCGTGGAGGACTGCCTGTTCGCCGAGAACCTCCGGGCCGTCCAGTTCCAGGAGAGCCCGTCCACGGTGATCCGCCGCAGCGTGTTCTGGGAGAACAAGCAGGCGCTTCGGTTCCGCGACTCCCAGGTCGCCGTGGCCGGGGTCTGGCTGGGCCGAAACCTCTACGGCGTCCACGCGTTTCGCGCCGAGTTGGCGTTTGCCGAGGGGGAGCTTACGGCCCACCCCCTGGGAAGCTTTCTCGCGAAGGAAAGCCGGGTCACCCTCGAGCGGGTCCGGTTCTCGGCCGGGCGGGACGGTGCGAGGTTCAAGGAGCCGGGAGGGGTCGTCGAGATCCGGGGCTGCACGGTTCGCGATGTGGCCCAGGACGCGCTTTCGTTCCAGGAGGTGGAAGCGCAGGTCGAGGGATGCGACCTCGGCGGAGCCGGACTCGACCTGGTCGGGGTGGACAACGCCGACCTCGTGCTCCGCCACAACCTCCTCGGGGCCGCGGGCCGGCATGCGATTCACGTAAGCGGCCCGGCCCGGGTGGACGCGCGGTGGAACCGGTGGCAGGGCGACCCGGCCGCAAGGATCCACGACGGGACGGACGAGCCGGGGCTCGGGACCGTGCTGTGGGAACCCAGGGAGGAGCCATGATCCGGACCGTGGTGGCCGCAGCGCTGATCGCGATTGCCGCGGGGGGGGCGTGGGCCGAATCCCTCGACGCGATTCGGACGCGGCTCAGGGCGGAAGCCGGGGTGTGCGAGACCTCCCGGGACGACCGGGACCTCCCCATGGTGGGGCTCGTGGTTCTCCCCGGCGACACCCACGACCGCCTGGCCCGGGACTTGACCGGCCAGCCCGAAACGGCCGGTGTGCTCCGCAAGGTGGCGCCGCGGCTGCGGCCGGGTGAACGGGTGTTCGTGCCGCGGGCGCTCCTGTCGCCGCTCCTGGCCGACCCGCGGCTCGACGTGCTCCGGCTCGACGAGGCCACGCCCACCCTCTGGCGGCTCGTGCGCACCCGGGTGGACACGAGCGAGGGGGGGACGGCCGTGGCGGTCCGGAACCTCCAACGCCTCAACGGCATCACCGACCCCACGCGCCTTCCCAGGGGGGCGCGGATTCTCGTGCCCCGAAGTCTCCTCAAAGGACGGGAAGCCGGCCCGGCTCCCCCCCTGCGGCTTTCCCGGCGATACCGGGTGAAGGACGTTTCGGGGCTGGGCCGCACCCCGAAGGCATCCCAGTTCCCGGCGGCCCTGAGGCGCCGGCTGCGGGGCAGGCGCGTCTGGAAGCGTCAGCTTCTCCCCCGGAAACCCGACCTGGTGGTGATCCACACCACCGAGCACGGGGGGGCGCCGTTCGAAAACGTGGCGGCCTACATCCGGCGCAAACGCCTGGCCAACTACCTCATCGGACCCGACGGCACGGTGTACGAGATCGTGCCCGACCGGTACCGGGCCCACGGCTGCGGCCAAAGCCTGTGGGAAGGGCGCTACGAGGTGGATTTCAACGCGATCAACGTGGAGGTGTACGCGGACACCCGCGCGGGAGACGACATCCGCCCGGCCCAATACGAGGCGCTTCGGGCCCTCTTGGCCACCCTCCGGGGCCGCTATCCGGGCCTCCACGAGGGCCGGGTGGTGACCCACCGGATGGTGGCCGTGAACTACGCCACGGGCATGCGGGCGCGAAAGGGGGACCCCTACCGGTTCGACTGGGCCCAGGCCGGATTGCCGGACAACAGCCAGATGATCGACCAGGACGTGCTCGTGGGTCGGGCCAAGCCGTGTTACGACCCCCGCTACGCCGACCGGGTGACCGAAGGCCAGGAGGCCGCCGCCCGCATGGG
>CAZUYO010000421.1:0-2452 GCA_964624725.1 uncultured Thermodesulfobacteriota bacterium | reverse complement strand
GTCACCGTGTACGTCACCCGGATCGCCCGGGCGGCCCTGGCGAAAAAGGTCTGACCCGCCCCCATGTCCCGCCTGTTCGCCGACGCCGTGACCCGGGCCAAGGGCATCCTGGAGGCCAACTGGACCGGGGCCTACACCAAACCCGCGCCGGGCCTCTACCCCCACCAGTGGAACTGGGACTCGGGGTTCATCGCCATCGGGCTCTCCCACTACGACACGGCCCGGGCGTGCCGGGAGATCGAAAGCCTGCTCGGGGCCCAGTGGCGAAACGGCATGGTGCCCCAGATCGTGTTCAACCCCGAGGCGCTGGGCCACTACTTCCCGGAACCCGACTTCTGGCAGGCCGACCGGTCGCCCGACGCGCCCGAGGGGGTGCCGACCTCGGGCATCACCATGCCCCCGGTCCTGGCCATCGCCGCGGAGGCGGTGTGGCGAAACGCCCGGAACCGCCGGGCCGTGCGGCCGTGGCTCGAGCGCGTCTACCCCCGGCTCCGGGCCCTGCACGCCTACCTCTACCGGGAGCGCGACCCGGCGGGCGAGGGGCTCGTCTACATCCGCCACCCCTGGGAGTCGGGCATGGACAACTCCCCCACCTGGGACGACCCCCTTTCGCGGATCCGGATCGAGCCCGGCACCCTGCCCCCCTACGAGAGAAGGGACCTGGGCCACGGGGTCGACCCGGCCATGCGGCCCACCGACGCCGACTACGACCGCTACGTGTTCCTGGTGGACCTCTTCCGCCGGCACCGGTACGACGAGGCGGCCATCCGGGCCGAGTGCCCGTTTCTCGTGCAGGACCCCCTGTTCAACGCGGTGCTCGCCCGGGCCGACGAGGCCCTGGCGGAGCTGGCCCGCGCCCTGGGGGAAGATCCGGGCGAGGCCCTGGAATGGGCCGAGGCCACCCGACGGGCCCTGCGGGAGAAGCTCTGGCACCCCGAGCACCGCATCTTCGACGCCTGGGACCTGGTGGCCGACCGGCCCATCGAGGTGGACACGGCCGCCGGGTTCCTGCCCCTCTACGCCGGCGCCCCCACCCCCGAGCAGGCCCGGGCCCTGTACGAACGGCTCAACACCGCGTCGTTTTGCGGCCTGCACCAGGGCAACTGCTTCACGATTCCCAACTTCGACACCCAACAAGAGGGGTTCGCCCGGGAGAACTACTGGCGCGGGCCGGTGTGGATCAACGTGAACTGGATGCTGGCCCAGGGGCTTCGCCGCTACGGCTACACCCTCAAGGCCGACTCGGTGGAAAAGGACCTCCTGCAGCTCCCCATCCGGTTCGGGTTCCGGGAGTACTACGACTCGTTCGACGGCACGGGCTACGGCGCCGAGGGGTTCAGCTGGACCGCGGCCCTGTTCATCGACCTGGCCGAGCGGCTCCACGGGGACGACCGGGCCGGGCCCGGGATCTGGCGCCGGGTCCGGGGGGCCGTGGCCCCCATGCGGGAACTCAACGACGGGCCCGCGGCCGAAGGGGTGGCGCCCGAGCGGCTCGCGGCCGAACTCATGGCGGCCGTGCGGGCCCTGGCCCGCCGGTTCTACGACACGCGCCGGGGGCGGGTGGACTACGAGCGGCTGGGCGCCTCGGCCGAGTACGCCCGGTACAGGGAACTCGCGGCGGCACTCCGGTCGTTCGACCCCGGCCTCCTGGTGGGCCGCCGGGAGAAGCTCGCCTTCTGGGTGAACCTCTACAACACCATCGTGGTGGACGCGGTGGTGGCCCTGGGGGTGCGCCGCTCGGTCCAGGAGGTGCCGGAACTGTTCCGCCGGGTGTGCTACCGGATCGGCCCGTACCGGTTCACCCCCGACGACATCGAGCACGGGGTGCTCCGGGGCGACGCCCGCCCTCCCTTCCGGCCGTTCCGGCAGTTCGGGGCGCGGGACCCCCGCCGGGCCTTCGCCGTGGTGCCCCCGGACCCCCGGATCCACTTCGCCCTGGTGTGCGGGTCGCGCTCGTGCGCCCCCATCGACGCCTACGAGGCCGACCGGATCGACACCCAGCTCGACCAGGCCGCCCGGAGCTTCGTGAACTCCTCGGAGGTGATCGTGATCCCCGAGGAGGGCCGGGTGCTCCTGTCCCAGATCTTCCGCTGGTACGAGGCCGACTTCGGGGGCCGCACCGGGGTGATGGACCTCCTGTGCGACCACCTGGCCGACGAAAGGCTCCGGGGATTCCTCCGACGAAACGCCGACCGGGTGGCGTTCGAGTACCTGGAGTACGACTGGAGCCTGAACCGGTAGGGCCCCGGCAAACCGCACCCGCAGGGGACGGGGGAGTTCGTTCCGACGACCGACGCCCGCAGTCACGAAAGGAGCGCGGCATGGACATCGGCATGGTGGGACTCGGAAAGATGGGACGCAACATGGCCACCCGGCTCGTGCGGGGCGGCCACCGGGTGGTGGTGTACGACCTCGACCCGGCGGCGGTGGCCGAGGCCTCGGCCGCCGGGGC
>CAZUYO010000420.1:0-2472 GCA_964624725.1 uncultured Thermodesulfobacteriota bacterium | reverse complement strand
GGCGCGGCGATCGGGTGCCGCACTCGCGCCCGGCCGGAACCAGTCCCCCACCCGCGCCCAGGCAATACTCTTGAAGGTAGTAGTAACTATCCCCGCCCCTCAGGTTCCCCACGACGCGTACTCCCGGATGTCCGAGTAGGCCACCACCCGGTTCCGGCCGGTCTCCTTGGCGGCGTAGAGGGCCTGGTCGGCCCGGGAGATCAGGGCATCCGGGGTGTCGTCCCCGTCCTGCGCCACGCCGAGCCCGAGACTCGCGGTCACCCGGAGGGTGCGGCCCTCCCAGGGGATTTCCTCGGCCTCGAGGGCCTTGCGGATCCGCTCCGCCAGCGCCCGGGCCCCCGTTTCGTCGGTGCTGGGCAGCAGGATCGCGAACTCCTCCCCGCCGTACCGGGCCACGAGGTCGGTTTCCCGAGCCAGGGACCGAAGGGTGGCGGCCACGGCCCGGAGCACCTGGTCGCCGGCGGGGTGGCCGTAGCGGTCGTTCACGCGCTTGAAATGGTCCACGTCGGCCAGGAGCAGCGCCAACGGGCTCGGGTACCGCCGGGCCCGGGAGAGCTCCGCCGTGAGGCGATCGAGGAACGCCCTGCGGTTCCACAGGCCGGTGAGGGGGTCGCGGGTGGCGAGCTCCCGGAGCTGCTCCAGGGATCGCAGCTGCAGGAGGGCCTGGCCGGCGAGCTGGGCGAGCACGTCGGCGAACTCCACGGCCGAGCGGTCGAAGGCCTTCGGCTGGCGGTGCCCCAGACACAGCACCCCCACCGGCTCCCCGTGGGCCTGCAGGGGGTACATGAGGAGGCTGGGGAACTCGGGGACCCGGATCCGCGGGGCAAACAGGGGCCGCCGGGTGTTCCCGCGGCCCTCGGCGTAGTGGAGGTAGTTGCGGCTGGCGAGCACCCAGCCCGCGAGCCCGTCGTCGGGCCCGAACTCCTGGCCCCGCAGGTGGGCCCAGGGCTCGAGCACGGCCTCGAGCCGGAGCCGGCGGTCGCCCCCCACCACGGCCACGGCCGCGAACGGCGGGCCGAGCCGCTGGGACAGGGTGGTCAGGAGGAGGTCGAGCACCTCGCCCTGGGAGGAGAACTCGGACACCCGCCGGGAGAACTCGTGGAGGTGCTGGAAGTCGCGGGCCTCCCGTTTCACGGTCTCGAACGCACGGATCTGCTCGAGGAACTCCCCCACCAGGCCCGCGGCGACCTCGAGGGCCGTGACCTGGGCCTCGCCGAACGCCTGGGGGCCGAGGCCGTCCACGGCCAAGACCCCCTGGACCCCGTCGGGCCCCAGGAGGGGCACCCCCGCAAACGATCGCACCGGCACCCGGGACGCGTAGTATCCGAGCCGGGCGGCGGGGTCCCGGAGGTCGCCGATGATCAGGGGCTTGGCGTTTCGCACGATCCAGTGGAACGCGGTGGCGTCCAGCCGGATCTGGGCGTCCTCCCGGATGCCGCCGTGGTGGTCGGAAACGAGCTCCCGGATGTAGAGCGTTCCGTCGCCGCTTCGCAGCACGAGGAGCGCGGTGTGGGCCCGCACCCGTTCCTTGAGCGCCGTGAGGAACCGGAAAAGGGTCTCGTCGATCCGGACGAGCCCCCCCCGGGCGCCGAGCTCGGCGGGCGCCCGGGCGCCGAGGGTGGCCGCGTCGCGCTGGAGCTTCTCGTACGCGACCCGGAGCTTTTCCCGCCGGCGCCGTTCGGCCCAGGCGACGATGCCCGAGGCCACGGCCAGGGCCTCGAGGGCCAGGAGCGTGGGCACGAGGTCCTGGGGCCGGAGCCCCGCCGCCACGGCGGGCAGGGCCAGGAGGCCCGCCGGGGGGAGCCACGGCGACAGGGCCACCACGGCCGCGCCGTGGGCGGCCAGGGGCCACGGGGCGGGGATCGCCAGGGCCTTGAGCACGGTCTCCAGGGCGAGCACCGTGAGCACCCCCACCTCCACCCGGTCCAGGTCCCCGGGTTCGGGAGAGGCCGTCGCCCGGTGGAGGCGCCAGACGTAGTGGGCGGTGAACCCGGCGAGCACCACGAGGGCGGCCGGCCGGATGCCGGCCGAGGGGGAGAACAGGCCCGCGAGGAGCGCCGCGGCGTACGCCGCCGGCACCACGGTGCGGACCGCGAGCGCCCAGGGGAGGCGGCGGGGTCGGGTGCGCTCAGCGGCGGGCATCGCCCGCTTCCGGGAGGAGGAACAGGGTCTCCCCCTGCCGCACCATGCCCAGGTCCTCCCGGGCCCTGCGCTCGATGGCGCGGGGGTCTCCGGACCGAAGGGCCCGGATCTCCCGCAGGAGATCCTTCTCCCGGGCCTTCATGGCCAGGATGTCCTGCTCCAGGCCCCGCTTCTCCCGGGCGAGGCGGCGCACCTCGGGGACCGCGTCCACGAGGGCGGTGACGCAAAAGCCCAGGGCTCCGGCAAAAAAGAGGGCACAGATGAGCTTATCCCGTTTCGACATGGCCATGCTCCCGGTATCCGGCGATCGCTCCCGGGAGGCCGCCCGGA
>CAZUYO010000419.1:0-2503 GCA_964624725.1 uncultured Thermodesulfobacteriota bacterium | reverse complement strand
TCAAGGCCGGAACAGGCTCTCGATGACCTGATCAACCTGTCGAAGGAGTCCTGCAGTCGGCGGATCGGTGGAACCTGGGCGAGTGAAGACCTGCACGAGAGGTGACCGAAGCGTCCAGAGGCCGTCGCCTAGGAAGAGGAAACCCGGGCCGAGGGCCCGGCCCGGGAACGGTGGCTCTACGGGCGCAGCGTGCGGCGCACGGGGTACATTTCGCCGATTGGACGAAGGCGTTTTGGCCGCCAAGCCGCCTAGCGGCCTAGCCGCCCAGCACGAAACGAGGCTTCATGTCGAAACCTGAACTGGTGGCCCCGGCGGGGTCGGTCGAGGCGTTTTGGGCCGGCCTGGAGGCCGGGGCCGATGCGTTTTATCTGGGGCTTCGGGAGTGGAGCGCCCGGGGCCGGGCGAAGAACTTCGGCCTGGACGACCTGGCCCGGGTGATCCCGGCGGCCCACGCCGCCGGCCGGCGGGTGTACGTGACCCTGAACACCCTGGTGGACCCGGCCGAAATGCCCCGGGTTGCCGGCGCGGTGTGGGACCTGGTGTGCCTCGGGGCCGACGCCCTGATCCTCCAGGACCTGGGGCTCGCCCGGGTGTGCCGGCAGGTGTTCCCCGAGGCCCGGCTCCACGCCTCGACCCAGATGTCGGTCCACAACGCGGCCGGGGTGCGGGCCCTGGAGGGGATGGGGTTCGCCCGGGTGGTGCTGGGCCGGGAGTGCACGATCCCCGAGATCGCGGCGATCCGGCGGGAGACCCGGGCGTCGCTCGAGGTGTTCGTGCACGGGGCGCTTTGCTACTCGGTGTCGGGCCAGTGCCTCGCCTCGAGCCTGCTTCTGGGCCGGAGCGCCAACCGGGGCTGGTGCGCCCAGCCCTGCCGTTGGGGCTACCGCCGTCCCGGGGGGGAGCCGAGTCCCGAGGCTCCCGACGCCGGGCGCCCCGGGCCCCGGCGCCGGCCCCGGGGGAAGGCCGGACCGGCGACCGGGAGGGAGCACCATCCGCTCTCCACCTCGGACCTCTGCCTCATCGGCCGGGTGTGGGACCTGGCCCGGGCCGGGGCGGATGCGCTCAAGATCGAGGGGCGGCTCAAGGGGCCCGAGTACGTCCACACCGTGGTGCGGGCCTACCGCAAGGTGCTCGATGCCGACGAGGCCGACCGGGAGGCCGCCGTGGGGGCGGCCCGGGAGATGCTGGCGGCGGTGGCCGCGCGGCCGGCCTCGGAGGGCTACGCCGTGCACCCCCGGCCCCGGGAGGTGCTCCGGAAGGGCGGCGCGCCCGCGCTGGGGGCCCGGGTGGGCCGGGTGGTGCGGTGGAAGAAGGGAAGCCTGGTGCTCTTCACCGAAACGCCCCTCCACCGGGGCGACCGCCTGCGGATCCCCACGGGCGCCACCGGCCAGGGGGTGGACCTGACGCTCCGGGCGTTTCGGAAGAAGAAGGTGCCGGGCGGGTTCCGCTACGAACTCGAGTGTGCCGAAGCCGTGAACCGGGGCGACCCGGTGCTCCGCACGAAAACGGCGGCCGGCGAGGAGCTGGAGCAGCGCTTCGCCAAGGAGGCCCGGACCGCGGCCGGGCCCGAGGGACGGCCCCTTCGGCTCACCCTTTCGTTCGGCCCGGGGGAGCTTCGGGTGCGGGCCGCCTGCGGGCCGGTGGAGGTGGACGAGACCTTCGGGGTCGAGTGGTACGAGGCCGAGCGCCACCCGCTCGACTACCACACGCTCCACGGGCGGTTCGGCCGCCTGGGCGGCACCGGCTACCACCTGGCGGGGTTCCGGGTGGAGGGGGAGATCCCGCCCGTGGTGGTGCCCCCCTCGCGCCTGAACGAGATCCGCCGGGCCGTGGTGGCCCGGCTCGACGAGGCGGTCCGGGCCGAGGGGGAGCGCCGGGCCGTCTCGGTGGCCCGGCCGGCCCCGGGCCCGGCCCGCCCGGCCGACCGGGTCCGGGTGTGGATCCGGGCCGAGACGGCGAGGGCCCTCAAGGCCGCGGCGGCCGAGAAGCCCCACCGGGTGGTGGCCCTCATGACCACCGAGACCCTGCGGGCCCGGGAGCGGCTGGCCGGGGAACTCGGGGGCCGGGACCGGATCGTGTGGGAGATCCCGGCCTGGATCGCCCAGGCCGACCTCGCCCTTTTTCGCGAGCGCCTGGAGGGCCTCGCGGCCGAGGGGTTCCGGGCCGTGTGCCTCACGAACCCGGGCCACTTCGAGTTGGTCGGGGGGCTCGACCTGGAGTGCCACGCCGGCCGGGAACTCAACGTCGTGAACCCCTGGGCCGCCGAGGCCCTGTTGGAGCGGGGCTGCCGGAGTTTCGTGGTGAGCCCGGAGGCCCAAGGGGCGGAGGGCTGGCCGGGCCGGCCCGTGGCCTACGCCTGGGGCCGGCCGCCGCTTTTTCTGACCCGCCTCGACCCGGCCGCCGTGTGGCCCGCCGACGAGCCCCGGACGGCCCAGGACGGCACGGAACTCACCTGGTCGCTCGTGCCCCGGGCCCTGGTGCGCGACCCGGCCGCCCGGGTGTA
>CAZUYO010000418.1:0-2508 GCA_964624725.1 uncultured Thermodesulfobacteriota bacterium | reverse complement strand
GTGACCGTGGGCCAGGTGGTCGGGAGAATCGAGGAGGGGGCCGGGGCGGCCGCCCTGCCGGAGGAGGCCCCCGGGGCGGCGCCGGTGGAGCCGTCGGCGCCCCCCGAGCCGGCGGCCCGCCCCCGGCCGCCGGAAGGGACGCAGGCCGCCGCGGAGGCGCCCCCGGCGCCGCGGGAGGCGGCCGGTGCGGGCGAGTCCCCACCGGAGGAGCCGCTCTCCCCGGCGGTCCGCCGGCTCGTGGCCCAGCACGGGCTCGAGCCCGGGGCGATTCCCGCCACCGGGCCCGGGGGGCGCCTCACGAAGGGCGACGTGCTGGCCCACCTGGAGGGAGCCCCGGCCGAGGGGGCGCCCTCGCCGAACTCCCCCGAGCCGGAGCCCGGTCCCCCCCGGGAGTCGAGGGGGGAGAAGGGGGGCGAGCGCCGCGAGCCCCTGAGCCCGATCCGCCGCCGGATCGCCGAGCGCCTGGTGGAGGCGACCCGGACCACGGCGATGCTCACCACCTTCAACGAGGTGGACATGGCCCGGGTGCTGGAACTCCGGCGGCGGTACAAGGAGGCGTTCCGGGAGGTCCACGGCGTGGGGCTGGGGCTCACCTCGTTTTTCGTGAAGGCCCTGGCCGAGGCCGTGGGCGAGTTCCCCCGGCTCAACGCCCGGATCGAGGGGGACGAGATCGTGTACCCGGACGGCTGCCACGTGGGGGTGGCCGTCGGGTCCGACCGGGGCCTCGTGGTGCCGGTGGTGCGCCACGCCGAGCGGCTCACCCTGGCCGAGATCGAGCGGGCCATCGCCGGGTTCGTGGAGAAGATCCGCGCAAACCGCCTCGAGCTTTCGGACCTGGAGGGGGGCACGATCTCGGTCACCAACGGCGGGGTGTTCGGGTCGCTCCTGTCCACCCCGATCCTCAATCCGCCCCAGAGCGCGATCCTCGGGCTCCACAAGGTGGAGGACCGGCCGGTGGTGGTGGACGGGGAGATCGTGGTGCGGCCGATGATGTACGTGGCGCTCACCTACGACCACCGGATCGTGGACGGCCGGGAGGCGGTGCAGTTCCTCGTGCGGGTCAAGGAGCGGGTGGAGGACCCGGCCCGGCTCCTCCTGGGGGTGTAGGATGGCCGGCTACGATCTCGTGGTGATCGGGGCGGGGCCTGGCGGATACACGGCGGCGGCCCGCGCCGGCGAGTTGGGGCTCCGGACGGCCTGCGTGGAGCGCGAAGAGCGGCTCGGGGGCGTGTGCCTGCGGGTCGGCTGCATCCCCAGCAAGGCGCTCCTCGATTCGAGCCTCCGGTACGCCGAACTGCGGGCCGGCCTTGCCGGTCACGGCATCGGCGTGGGCGGCGTCACCCTCGATCTCGGAGCGATGATGGCCCGGAAGGAGGCGGTGGTCGAGCGGCTCACCGACGGGGTGCGAAAGCTGCTCGAGCGGGCCGGCGTCGAGGTGATCCGGGGGGAGGGTCGGCTCGTCGGCCCGGGCCGGGTGGAGGTCGCCGGGCCCGACGGAAATCGCGTGGTGTTGGAAGCCCGAACCGTGCTGCTCGCCACGGGATCGGTGCCGGTGGAGCTCCCGGGGCTCCCGTGGGACGGGCAGCGGATCGTGTCGTCCACCGAGGCGCTGTCGTTCCCGGCGGTGCCCGAACACCTCGTCGTGGTGGGGGCGGGGGCGGTGGGCCTGGAACTCGGCTCGGTGTGGGCCCGGCTCGGGGCCCGGGTGACCGTGGTGGAGCTTCTGCCGGGGGTGGCCGCCGGCATGGACGGCCAGGTGGCCCGGGGGCTCGAGCGGGCGCTCCGGAAGCAGGGCCTGGAGATCCTGACCCGGACCCGGGTCACCGGGGCGGAAACGGGGGCGGAGGGGGTGCGCCTGACCCTGGAGTCCGAGGGGAAAGGCGCCGAAGAACGAAAGGCCGACCGGGTGCTCGTGGCCGTGGGCCGGCGGCCGGCCACCGAGGGCCTCGGGCTCGAGGCGGTGGGTCTCGCGCCGGACCCCAAGACCGGGAGGATCCCGGTGGACGGGGCGTTTCGGACCCCGGTCGAGGGGGTCCTGGCCGTGGGGGATTTGGTGGAGGGGCCCATGCTCGCCCACAAGGCCATGATGGAGGGGATCGCGGCGGTGGAGAACCTGGCCGGGATCCCGGCCAGGGTGAACCCCCTGGCCATCCCCGGGGTGATCTACACCCACCCGGAGGCCGCGGGCGTGGGGCTCACCGAGGAGCAGGCGAAGGCCCGGGGCCTCCCTTTCCGCAAGGGGGTGTTCTCGTTCGGTGCGTCGGGCCGGGCCCTGGCCGCCGGGGAGGCCGAGGGCTTCGTGAAGGTGCTCGCCGACGCGAAAACCGATCGGCTCCTGGGGGTTCACCTTCTGGGCCCGCGGGCCTCGGACCTCATCGCCGAGGCCGTGCTGGCCCTCGAGATGGCCGCGAGCGCCGAGGACCTGGCCCGCACCGCCCACGCCCATCCCACCTTCGCCGAGGCCCTCTGGGAGGCCTGCCGCATGGCCCAGGGAGCGGGCTGATTCGG
>CAZUYO010000417.1:0-2513 GCA_964624725.1 uncultured Thermodesulfobacteriota bacterium | reverse complement strand
CGGGGGGATTCCGTGACCTGGATCGTGGCCCGGGAGGGGAACACCCCGATCGCCGCCCTGCCGGTGGTACTTCGGGGCGACGAGGCCCGGGTGGCGGGGAGCCCCGACCTGTGCGATTACGCCGACCTGGCGGTCTCCCCCGGCCGGGAGCGGGAGGGCTGGGACGGGGTTCGGGCCCTCCTGCGGGACCGGGGGGTTCGCCGGCTCACGGCCGAGGCGGTGCGCCCCGACGCGGAACTCCTTCGGGCGGCCCAGGCCACGGGCTGCGAGGTAAGAACGACGCCCGCAGGCGTCACGGTGGAGATGCCCCTCCCCCCCACCTGGGAGGGGTACCTTTCGGGGCTCCCCAAACACGAGCGCCACGAGGTCCGCCGGAAGATCCGGCGGCTCGAGGAGGCCGGTTCGGTGACCTGGCGCCGGTCCCGGAGGCCGGACGACGACCTCCCGGTGTTTTTCCGGCTGTTCGCCGAAAGCCGCCCGGACAAGGGCGCGTTCCTCACGCCGGCCCGCCGGGCGTTTTTCGAGCGGATCGCGCGGGTTCTGGCCGCTGCGGGCGCCCTCGACCTCGGCGTCCTGGAAGTGGACGGCGAACCCGTGGCCGCCACCTTCGGGTTCACCTGGGACGACACGGCCTATCTCTACAACAACGGGTTCGCCCCCGCCTGGGCCGGCCGCAGCGCCGGGCTGGTGGCCAAGGCCTTCTCGGTCCGCGACGCCATCGAACGGGGCTGCCGGCGGTACTCGTTCCTGCGGGGGGACGAACCCTACAAATTCCGCCTGGGCGGCCGGCCCGTGCCGCTCCTGGGCCTGACGGTGCGCCTATGACCCGCTCTTCTTCCTCCCCCGCGCCGCTTCACCTGGCGCTCCTGTGCCTTCACTCGAGCCCCCTGGGCCGGCTCGGCGCCCGGGACACGGGCGGCATGAGCGTCGTGGTGCGGGAGGCGGCCCGCCACCTGGCCCTGCGGGGCCACCGGGTGGACGTGTTCACCTCGCCCCCGGGGGCCCTGCGAAACGGGGTGCAGGAGCTCTCCCCCGGGGTGCGGCTCGTGGAACTCGACCCCGGAGCACCGGACCGGGCCGGGCTCCCGGAACGGGTGCCGGCGATCGCCCGGCGGATCGAGGCGTTCCGCCGGCGGGCGGGGGCCCGCTACGATCTGGTGCACAGCCACTACTGGATCTCGGGCCTCGCGGGGGAGGTCCTGGCCCGCGCCTGGGGGGTGCCCCACGTGGTGACCTTTCACACCCTCGCCGCGGCCAAGAACGCCCTCGCCTGCGGGGAGGACGAGCCCCCGGCCCGGGTGCGGGCCGAGGCGCGCCTCGCCCGGACCGCCGACCGGGTCACGGTGCCGAGCCGGGCCGAACACGAGGCCACGACGGCGGTGTTCCCCGGCCTTGCTCCGGCGCGGGTGCCCTGCGGGGTCGATCCCGGGCGATTCCGCCCGGTGCCCCCGGCGCCCAGGCCCCGGGACCGGCGCGTGCTCCTCTACGTCGGCCGGATCACCCCGGTGAAGGGGCTCGACGTGCTCCTGGCCGCGGCGGCCCGACTGCCGTTCCCGTGGGAGCTTTGGGTGGTGGGGGGCGAGGGGGAGCCCGACGCCCCGCGGGTCCGCGCCATGGCCCGGGCGGCGGGGGTGGACGGCCGGGTGCGGTACCTGGGCCCCCGCCCCCAGGCGGACCTCCCGGCCCTCTACGCCGCGGCCGACGCCGCGGTGGTGCCGAGCCGGTACGAGAGCTTCGGCCTCGTGATCCTCGAGGCCCTGGCCTGCGGCACCCCCGTCGCGGCGAGCCGGGTGGGGGTGGCCGAGGAGGCGATCGTGCCCGGCCAGAACGGCGCCCTCAGCCCCCCGGAGGACCCCGGGGCGCTGGCCCGGGCGATCGCCGGCGCCGCCGCGCTCGAGCGGGACCCGGACCGCATCCGCCGGACCGTGGCCGGGTTCGGGTGGGCCGAGGCCTCCGGCCGCCTGGAAACCCTCTACCTGGACCTCCTCCGCCCCCGCACCGCCCGGGCGGCGGAAGGGTGATGCTATTGCTCCAGCGGCTGAATAGGAACGGTCCGGGGCATGGGGCCTGCTGGAGCGCCGGACGTGGCTCCTCACGTCGCCGCGCCCCCACCAAGTTTGGATCGCCTTGGAAGATCCCCAGGGGCCCTGTGGGCCCCGCTACGCAGGACAGTAACGTCAGAGGCAGGGCTCGGGGGTGGGAGCGGCGTCCACGCCGCGATTCCGGGCCGAAGGCCCGAAAGAAGGGGCGTCGCGGCTTGGAAGCCGCTCCCACGGGTCGGGACAGATGCTAACGCTGGAATCACAAAGGATTTTAGCGTCCCAGCGTCCTAGCCTCCTGGCGTCCTAGCAGGAAGTTACTGGGAAAAATCAGGAACTTGCGCCACCCGTGCGCCGGCCTACCGGGTTGGCACCGGCGTGAGAAGGCGCTACCGGAACCAGCCCCCCACCCGCTTCAGGCAATCGGAAAGGAGACCCGACCGTGCCCCCCACCCCGTCGTCGAACCCGAAGGA
>CAZUYO010000416.1:0-2515 GCA_964624725.1 uncultured Thermodesulfobacteriota bacterium | reverse complement strand
AGGTGATGATGTCCCGGAAGTCCACCACGCCCTTTCGCACGGCGTAGAGCACGGTGTCGAGGGCCGACTGTTTGGAGTAGCCGAACCGGCGGGACATGTTGCGTAGCACGTTCTCCGCGAACTCGGTGACGCGGGGGTCCAGGGCGGCGTAGGCCTCGGGTTCGCGCTTTTTCTTGAAGAACGCCTCCACGAGCTTCTGGGCGTCCACCTCCCCCGCGGCCCGGCGGTGGCCCAGGAGCCGCTCGTACTCGGCGGCGAAGGCGGTGAGCACGTTGTCCCGCCGGGAGGTGACCACCGATTTTCCCGGCTCCAGGGTGAGTTCCCCCGAGGCCTGGAGGTCCAGGAACCTCTGAGCGATCTCGTTTCGGAACGCGATGCCGCTTCGGCCCGGCGCCAGGATCGCCTCGATCGACTCCAGGAACGCCTCGTCGGGCTTGTCCACCTTCTCCCCGGACTGGGGGTCCACGTAGGTGTACTTGGGCACCATGATGTGGGCGAAGGCCCGGTTGGCGTGGGCCTTGGCCAGAAGGGCGTGCTGGAGGTAGCGCCGCAGGTCCAGGGCGATCTCGTCGGGGTCGCGGTTCACGGTGGCCACGGTGATCTCCCGGCGGATGATGTCCCAGTAGAGGGCCTGGGCCACCCGGGCGAGCCCCTCGAAGTCCCCGTAGTCGGCCTCCCCCTCCCCGAAGTTCACGAACCCCACCACCCGCGGCGGGATGGGCTTTCGGCCCTTGCGGTACGCGGGGTCGATGGCGAGCCAGTGGTGGAGTTCGGCCCCGCCCTCGAAGATCCGGCGCAGTTGGGCGAAGAACGTGCCCACGTGCACCCGCAGGCCGTCGGAGTTGGCGATGGTGTCGCGCATGATGTTCTGGAGCTGGCGCACCGAGATGCCGTGGCGGCCCTCGTTGGGGTAGTGCTCCTGGATCAGGGCCCGCATGAAGGCGTCGTCCACGAGCTTGAGTTCCTCGGCCGAGAACACCCCGCTCTGCTCCAGGCTCACCCGGCCGGGATCGGGGGCGATGAGCCGGCCCAGGGCCTCGTCGTCGTGGATGTTGATGCTTCTCTTGATCATCTCGCTCCGGAACGGGTGCCAGTGGGGGAGCTTGCGGATCGTGGCGATGGGGTCCTCGGACCGGCTGGCGTAGATGAAGAGCTTCTGCTCGGGGGTGATGGAGCAGAAGAGCTTCTTCTTGTCCTCGTCCCAGTCGGCCGGGGGTTTTAGGGGCGGCAGGAGCCGGGTGAGCACGGCGAAGTAGGCGGCGACCCGCAGGAGGTTCGGGTCCACGTCGTACTTCTGGCGCATGTTCGCCAGGTCCCGCCGCAGGATCTCCATCTCGGACTGGGCGTCCAGGAGGTAGTTCACCGGGATCTTCTCGATCCGATCGAGGAGCTTGGACGAGGTGAGCTGGCGCTCGAGTTGGGCCATCTCCTCCAGGTTGGTGGTGAGGATCACGGTGGTGTCCACGGCCGTCTGGGTGGCCTCCACCGAGGCCCGGCCGCTCCCGAGGAGCATCAGCAGCGGCTTGTAGTCGCGCTCCGAGGGGCCGTCGGGCCCGATGCCGCCGAAGGCGTCGTGGATGTGCAGCAGACCCCGGTTCGCGGCCACCAGGGCCCCCTGGTACTCCCGGAGCCGGGTGCCGGGCAGGTGCTCGGCCAGCACGGCCCGGTCGTCCCCGCCGAGTTCCACGGGATGGACCGTGATCCGGAGTTCGCGCATGTCGTCGATGTTGGCGATGCCCTTGGCCTGGGCGTTGGAGAACTCCACCTCCTCCACCCGCACGTACTCCTCGATCACGTCGAACAGGGTCTTCCCGATGTTCCGGGGGTGCAAGAGCAGCGACTCCAGGATGTCGAGGCTTCGCTTGTCGAGGTTCGCGTGCTGGAAGTAGGTGGGCACGATGATCTTTTCGTGCTTGCCCCGCCGGGCGTTGATGAGTTCGAAGAGTTCCTGGCGGGGGTGGCGGATGGTGGAGTCCTCCTGGAGGCTCGTGGGAAACAGGAGCACCGGGTTGTGCAGGAACTGGGGCCTGAGTTCCACCACGCGGCCGTTTCGGCCCTCGAACCGGAAGAAGAAGGTGAAGATCGAGGTGTGGTGCTCCTTGGTGTACTCCTCCAGGGCCAGGCTGATCAGGTCCACGATGTTCGTCTTGCCCGAGGCGGGCGGCCCCACGAGCACGATGCCCCGGTTGGGCCCCGACTCCTTGCCCATGGCCTCGATCACGTCCACCACGTGCTTGATGCAGAACTCCTGGCCGAACACGGCGTTGGTGCCGCCGGAGAAGGGGTCCTTGAAGATCTCGTAGCTCAGGGTGGGCTCGCCGCTTCGCACGACGATCCGGAACCCGAAGTGCTCGATGGCCTCCCAGATCAGGGTGGAACTCGTGCGCAGGGCCTCGTCGGGCTTTTCGACGAGGTAGTCCACGAACTCGGAAAACCGGAGGCTTCGCTTGCGAAACCTCCCGAGCAGGCTGCGGAACTCTTCGTGGTGCATGACGGGCCTCATGGGGACGGCTGG
>CAZUYO010000415.1:0-2520 GCA_964624725.1 uncultured Thermodesulfobacteriota bacterium | reverse complement strand
TTTTTAGCCTCCCTTAAGATTTTCAATATTGCTGAAAAGGAGCGATCCTGCTACCCTGCCGGGCCAGCCCGTCGGAAGGGCCGGCGGGGTGGGTTTGAGGCGTCGTTTCGATCGCGGAGGGAGGCTTCCATGGACAAAGAGGCGATCCGCCAGCGCGTGGAGGCGTGGGAACAGGGGCCGGTGGCGAAAACGCTCAAGAAGTTCCCGGAGCGCCGGGAGACGTTCCGGACCACCTCGGGCATCGAGGTGAAACGGGCGTTCACCCCGCTCGACGTGGACCTCGACGGGTACCTGGAGAACGTGGGGCTCCCCGGCGAGTACCCGTTCACCCGGGGCGTCCAGCCCACCATGTACCGGGGCCGGTTCTGGACCATGCGCCAGTACGCCGGGTTCGGCACGGCCGAGCAGACCAACGAGCGCTACCACTACCTCCTGAAGCAGGGCCAGACGGGCCTGAGCGTGGCCTTCGACCTGCCCACCCAGATCGGGTACGACTCGGACCACGAACTCGCCGAGGGCGAGGTGGGCAAGGTGGGGGTGGCCATCGACAGCCTCCGGGACATGGAGATCCTGTTCGACGGCATCCCGCTGGACCAGGTCTCGACCTCCATGACCATCAACGCCCCGGCCGGGATCCTGCTGGCCATGTACATCGCCGTGGCCGAGAAGCAGGGCGTGCCGAGCGACAAGCTCCGGGGCACCATCCAGAACGACATCCTCAAGGAGTACGTGGCCCGGGGCACCTACATCTTCCCGCCCGAGCCGAGCCTCAAGATCATCACCGACATCATCTCGTTCTGTAAGGAGCACGTGCCCGCCTGGAACACCATGTCCATCTCGGGCTACCACATCCGGGAGGCCGGGAGCACGGCGGTGCAGGAGGTGGCGTTCACGCTGGCCAACGCCATCGCCTACGTGCAGGCCGCCGTGGACCGGGGCCTCGACGTGGACGAGTTCGCGGGGCGGCTCTCGTTCTTCTTCAACGCCCACAACAACCTCCTGGAGGAGGTGGCCAAGTTCCGGGCGGCCCGCCGGCTGTGGGCCCGGATCATGAAGGAGCGGTTCGGCGCCAAGAACCCCCGGAGCATGATGCTGCGGTTCCACACCCAGACCGCCGGGTGCACCCTCACGGCCCAGCAGCCCGACAACAACGTGGTGCGGGTGACCCTGCAGGCCCTGGCCGCGGTGCTCGGCGGCACCCAGAGCCTCCACACCAACTCCCGGGACGAGGCCCTGTGCCTGCCCACCGAGGACTCGGTGCGGATCGCCCTGCGGACCCAGCAGATCATCGCCCACGAGTCGGGCGTGGCCGACTCGGCCGACCCCCTGGCCGGGTCGTACCTGGTGGAGGCCATGACCGACGAGATCGAGCGCCGGGCCAGGGAGTACCTGGACAAGATCGACGACATGGGCGGGGTGATCAAGGCGATCGAGGCCGGGTACATCCAGCAGGAGATCGGCGACGCCGCCTACGCCTACCAGCGGGCCGTGGAGAGCGGCGAGCAGATCGTGGTGGGCGTGAACAAGTTCCAGATCGAGGAGGAGCTCCCGAAGAACATCCTGCGGGTGGACCCCGAGGTGGAGGCCTACCAGCGCCAGAAGACGGCCCGGGTGCGGGCCGAGCGCGACGCCGCGGCCGTGGAGAAGAGCCTCCAGGCCCTCCGGCAGGCCGCCACCGAGGGCGCCAACGTGATGCCCCCGATCCTCGAGGCCGTGAAGGCCTACGCCACCCTGGGCGAGATCTGCGACGTGCTCCGGGGGGTGTACGGCGAGTACACCGAGGCCACCTGATCCGATCGGTTTTTCTTTCGACCTTTGACCCGGGAGGGTTGTGAGATGGCGCAGAAGAAGATTCGCGTGTTGATCGGCAAGCCCGGCCTCGACGGCCACGACCGGGGCGCCAAGGTGGTGGCCCGGGCCCTTCGGGACGCCGGCATGGAGGTGATCTACACCGGCATCCGCCAGACCCCCGAGAAGATCGTGGCCGCCGCGATCCAGGAGGACGTGGACGTGGTGGGGCTCTCGTGCCTGTCGGGGGCCCACATGGTGCTCTTCCCGCGGGTGGCCCAGCTCCTCAAGGAAAAGGGCAAGGGCGACGTGCTCCTGTTCGGGGGCGGCATCATCCCGGTGGAGGACATCCCGGCCCTGAAGGAGGCCGGGTTCGCCGAGATCTTTTTGCCCGGCACCGACACGAACGACGTGGTGACGTTCATCCGGGAGCGCCTGGGGGCGTAGAGGGAGGAGCGACATGCCCAGCAAGATCAACCACATCGGCATCGCGGTTCGCGACATCGAGGAGGCCGCGGCCTTCTATACCAAGCACCTGGGTCTCGAGCTTGGCGGGGTGGAGGAGGTGGCCGACCAGAAGGTGAAGGTGGCCTTCCTGCCCATCGGCGAGGTGCGGCTGGAGCTCGTGCAGCCCACGAGCCCCGACTCCCCGGTGGCCAAGTTCCTGGAGAAGAACGGCCCCGGGTTCCACCACATCGCCTACCAGGTGGACGACGTGGCGGCCGAGGTGGA
>CAZUYO010000414.1:0-2548 GCA_964624725.1 uncultured Thermodesulfobacteriota bacterium | reverse complement strand
GTGTTCGGCTACCCCTCGTTCCGGGGGCAGCAGGAGGCCGTGGTGCGCCACGTGTGCGCGGGGGGCGACGCCCTGGTGCTCATGCCCACCGGCTCGGGCAAGAGCCTGTGCTACCAGATCCCGGCCCTCGTCCGCCCCGGCACCGGGGTGGTGGTGTCGCCCCTGATCGCGCTGATGAAGGACCAGGTGGACGCCCTGGCCCAGCTGGGGGTCAGGGCGGCGGCCCTCCACTCGGGGCTCACCCCGGCCGAGGCGCGCCGGGCCGAGGGGGCGCTTCTCCGGGGGGAGCTCGACCTCGTGTACGCCGCCCCCGAGCGGCTCCTGACCGACCGGTTCCTCGGGCTCCTCGACCGGATCCCGATCGCGCTTTTTGCCATCGACGAGGCCCACTGCGTGAGCCAGTGGGGCCACGACTTCCGGCCCGAGTACCTGGGCCTGGGCGTCCTGGCGGACCGGTTTCCCGGGGTGCCCCGGGTGGCGCTCACGGCGACGGCCGACGAGCCCACCCGGGCCGACATCGTGGAGCGGCTCGGGCTCCGGGGCGCCAGGCGGTTCGTCGCGGGATTCGACCGGCCCAACATCCGGTACCGGGTGGTGACCAAGGACCGGCCCCGGGAGCAGCTCCTGCGCTTCCTCGCGGGGCACCGGGGCGAGGCGGGCATCGTGTACTGCCTCACGAGAAGGCGGGTGGAGGAGACGGCCGCCTGGCTCCGGGAGCGGGGGTGGGATGCGCTTCCCTACCACGCCGGCCTCGACCCGGCCGAGCGCGAGGCCCACCAGGACCGGTTCCTCAAGGACGAGGGGGTCGTGGTGGTGGCCACGGTGGCCTTCGGCATGGGCATCGACAAGCCCAACGTGCGGTTCGTGGCCCACCTCGACCCGCCCAAGAGCCTCGAGGCCTACTACCAGGAGACCGGCCGGGCCGGCCGCGACGGGCTGCCCGCCGAGGCCTGGATGGCCTACGGGTTCTCCGACATCGTGGCCCTGGGCCGGCTCCTGGAGCTCTCGGAGGCCGACGAGGCCCACCGCCGGGTCGAACGCCGCAAGCTCGACGCCCTGTGGGGGTACTGCGAGGCGGCCGGGTGCCGGCGCCAGGTGCTCCTGGGGTATTTCGGCGAGGCGCTGGAGCGGCCCTGCGGCAACTGCGACACCTGCCTCGAGCCGGTGGAGACCTGGGACGCCACGGTGGCGGCCCAGAAGGCGCTCTCCTGCGTCTACCGCACGGGCCAGCGGTTCGGGGTGGGCCACCTGGTGGACGTGCTCCGGGGCCGGGAGACCGAGGCCGTGCGGCGGTGGAACCACCACCGGGTGAGCACCTTCGGGATCGGGACGGACCTGGACGAGCGCACCTGGCGCTCGGTGTTCCGCCAGCTCGCCGCCGCCGGGCTGGTGGAGCCGGTGCCCGGCGGCCACGGGGCCCTGCGGCTCACGGCCCGGGCCCGGCCGGTGCTCCGGGGGGAGCGGGGGCTCCGGCTCCGGCGCGACCCGGCCGCCCGGCGGGCGAAACCCAGGGCCCCGGCGGCCTCGGCCGCGGTCCCGGCGGAGGCCGAGGTCCTGTTTCAGCGCCTTCGGGCCTGGCGGCTCGAAACCGCCCGGGCCCAGGGGGTGCCGCCCTACGTGGTGTTCCACGACGCCACCCTCCGGGCCGTGGCCGAGGCCCGGCCGGGAACCCTGGAGGAACTGACCGAGGTGCCCGGGATCGGCCGGGCCAAGCTCGCCCGGTACGGGGCCGAGGTCCTGGCCGTCGTGTCCGGACCCGGCCCCGCGGCCGCCGCGCCCGGCGGCGGACCGAAGACCGATGACCGAACCCCGCCCTCCCGAGAGGAGTCCACGCCGTGACCCACCGCGACATCACCGACCGCCTCGTGAACGCACTCGACGGGCTCCGGTTCGGCGAGCCCGTGTCCTGCGTCTACAACCCCCTCGTGTACGCCCGGGCCCCCTACGACCTCTACTGGGACCGCTACGGCTCCCCGCCCAAGGAGGTGGTGTTCCTCGGCATGAACCCGGGCCCCTTCGGCATGGCCCAGACCGGGGTGCCCTTCGGCGCCGTGAGCCGGGTGCGGGGCTGGCTCGGGATCGAGGCGCCGGTGGGCCGGCCCGACCGCGAGCACCCCAAGCGGCCGGTGGAGGGGTTCGGGTGCCCCCGGGACGAGGTGAGCGGGCTTCGGCTGTGGGGGTGGGCCGCCGAGCGGTTCGGGAGCCCCGAGCGGTTTTTCGCCCGCTGTTTCGTGGCGAACTACTGCCCGCTCCTGTTCCTCACGGCCTCGGGCCGGAACCTCACCCCGGACAAGCTGAAGAAGGCCGAGAGGGAGCCCCTGTTCGCGGCCTGCGACCGGGCGCTCCGGGACACCGTGGCGCTCCTGGGGCCCCGGATCGTGGTGGGGATCGGCGCGTTCGCCGAGGGCCGGGCCCGGGAGGCCCTTGCCGGCACCGGCGTCCGGGTGGGGAGGATCAGCCACCCGAGCCCGGCGAACCCCCGGGCCAACCGGGGCTGGGCCGACCTGGCGGACGCCGAGCTCGAGGCCCTGGGGATCCGGGGGCTCTA
>CAZUYO010000413.1:0-2572 GCA_964624725.1 uncultured Thermodesulfobacteriota bacterium | reverse complement strand
AAAGGAGTCTGCCATGCGTGCCGTGATCCTGGCCGGCGGCAGCGGCACCCGGTTGTGGCCGCTTTCCCGCCAGGCGTTCCCCAAGCAGTTCCTGGCCCTCACGGGCGAGCGGAGCCTCCTCCAGGAGACCGTGGAGCGGGTGCGGCCCCTGGTGGGGGAGAACCTGTGCGTGGTGGCGACCCGGGACGTGGCCCACCTGGTGGCCCGCCAGCTCCGGGAGCTCGGGATCGATCCCGGGGGCCGGATGATCCTCGAGCCCGTGGGCCGAAACACCGCCCCGGCCGTGGGCCTGGCGGCCCTGGCCGCCCCGGCCGACGAGGTGCTCCTGGTGCTCCCCTCCGACCACGCCATCCGCGACGCGGCCGCGTTCCGGGAGGCCCTGGCCCGGGGCGCCGAGGTGGCGGCGGCCGGCTATCTGGTGACCTTCGGCATCACCCCGGACCGGCCCGAGACCGGGTACGGGTACATCCAGGCCGGGGAGCCCCTGGAGGGGTTCGAGGGGTTCCGCAAGGTGGCCCGGTTCGTGGAGAAGCCCGACCGGGCCACGGCCGAGCGGTACCTGGCCGAGGGGGGGTACTCCTGGAACTCGGGGATGTTCGCGTTCCGGGCCGGCACGATCCTCGAGGAGCTCGACCGCCACGCCCCCCACGTGGCCGCCGGGGTCCGGGGTCTGGCCGACGCCGTGCGCTCCGGCCGGGAGATCCCCGAGGCCGCCTACGCCGCGATCCCCAAGATCTCCATCGACTACGCGGTGATGGAGCGCTCGGACCGGGGGGCCGTGCTGCCCGTGGATCCCGGGTGGTCGGACCTCGGGAGCTTTGCCGCGCTCCACGAGATCGCCGAGCACGACGCCGGCCGAAACGCCGTGCGGGTGGGGGGCACCGCGCTCCTGGAGGACAGCACCGGGAACCTGGTGTGGGCCGGCGACAAGGTGGTGGCCCTGGTGGGGGTGGAGGACGCCGTGGTGGTGGACACCCCCGACGCCCTGCTGGTGTGCCGCCGCGACCGCAGCCAGGACGTGCGCAAGGTGGCCGAGGAGCTCGGCCGCCGGGGCCGGGACGAGGCCGTGTTCCACCGCACCGTGCACCGGCCCTGGGGCACGTTCACCACCCTGGAGGAGGGGCCGGGGTTCAAGGTGAAGCGGATCGCCGTGTACCCCGGGGAGAGGCTGAGCCTGCAGCTGCACCGCCACCGGGCCGAGCAGTGGGTGGTGGTGCGGGGCACGGCCCGGGTGACCCGGGGCGACGAGGTCCTGGACCTGGGGGTGGGCCAGACCGTGCACATCCCCCGGGAGGAGCGGCACCGGCTCGAGAACCCCGGCACCGAGCTCCTGGAGATCATCGAGGTCCAGACCGGCGACTACCTGGGCGAGGACGACATCGTCCGGCTCCAGGACGACTACGGCCGGACCCAGGGGTAGGGGCGGCGACCTCCCGCCCCGGAGGGCGTGGAGGAAGATCCGAAGGCGTGAGAAGGGATTGCCGGAGGCGGGTGGGGGACTGGTTCCGGCCGGGCGCGAGTGCGGCACCCGTTTCGCCGTGCTTTCGCATGCCGTTGTCAGCCCGGTGGGCCGGGGCGTTGGTGGCGGAAGTTCTCGAACTTTCAAGGCGATTCAGACTTGGTGAGGCGCGGCGACGTGAGGGGCCGCACCCGGCTCTCCACCAGTCCCCCACCCGCCGGTTGCCCTGTGAACGCCCGGGCGCCTGGGAACGCCTCCGTCGGGTTGGATCGCGCCGCTCAAGTCTGTTGGCGACCCGGCCGATGGGTACGCGAAACGGCGGGCGCCCCGGAAGGGCGCCCGGGCACCGGCACACCGGGAGCGCCATGGAGATCGTGCCCCTGGGGGTGGGCGACGCGTTCGCCAAGACCCTGTACCAGACGAACTTCCTCGTGCGGCCGGCCGACGGCGAGCCGTTCCTCGTGGACTGCGGCCACACGGCCTCCCGGGCCCTGCGCGCCCTGGGCCTGGAGCTCCGGGCCGTGCCCCGGGTGCTCGTGAGCCACCTCCACGCCGACCACATCGGGGGGCTCGAGGAGCTGGGGTTTGCGGGGTACTTCGGCTGGGGCCTCAGGCCGCGGCTCTACGTGCCCGAAAACCTCCTGCCCTGGCTCTGGCCCCACGCCCTGGAGGCGGGCATGGGCCAGCGGCTCCGGGGCGACGACGGGTTTTTCGAGGCGCGGCTGGAGACCTACTTCGAGGTGACGGCCCTCGCCGGGGGCGGGGCCTTCGACCTCGGGAGCGTGCGGGTGACCCCGTTTCCCACCCCCCACGTCCCCGGGCGGCCGAGCTGGGGCTTCCGGCTCGAGGACCGGGCCACCGGCGGCCGGGTGCTCCTGACCTGCGACACCCGGTTCCACCCCAAGACCCTCGACGCCTTCGGCGCCGACGCCGACGCCGTGTTCCACGACTGCCAGTTCGTCACCAACGGCGCCCACATCCACGCCACCCTGGACGAGCTCCAGACCCTGCCCGAGGCCTGGCACGAGCGGCTGCTCCTGGTGCATTATGCCGACGACTGGCCCGACCACGCCCACCGCCTGGGCCGCCTGCGCCTGGCCGAACAGGGCCGGG
>CAZUYO010000412.1:0-2573 GCA_964624725.1 uncultured Thermodesulfobacteriota bacterium | reverse complement strand
AGCCGCCCAGCCGCCCCGCCGCCAAGCCAAGAGGACACCATGGGCCAACAGGGCGCTCTGACGATTTTCATCGCCTCGATCTTCATCAACAACATCCTGCTCGCGAACTTCCTGGGGATGTGCTCGTTCATCGCGGTGAGCCGCGAGGTGCGAACCGCCGCGGGGCTGGGCGCGGCCGTGGTGTTCGTGATGACCCTGACCTCGGGGCTCAACTACCTCGTGTACGCCTACCTCCTGGAGCCCCTGGGCCTCGGGTACCTGCGCTACATCGCCTTCATCGTGGTCATCGCGGCCACGGTCCAGCTCGTGGAGATGGTGATCGAGCGGGCGAGCCCCGTGCTCTACTACGCCCTGGGCATCTTTCTGCCCCTCATCACGGTGAACTGCGCCATCCTGGGGGTGAGCCTCTTCATGGTGATCCGGCAGTACTCCTTCGTGCAGAGCCTGGCCTACGGCGCCGGGAGCGGGGTGGGGTGGGCGCTCGCGATCCTCGCCATGGCCGGGCTCCGGCAGAAGATGAAGCGCTCCCGGGTGCCGGCGGCCCTCGAAGGCCCCGGCATCACCGTGATCCTCGCGGGGATCATGGCGCTCGCGTTCATCGGGTTTTCCGGCATGGTGCCGATGTGATGGGGCCGGTCGTCACCGCCGTCGGCGTGCTCGTCGGGCTGGGGGCGTTCCTGGCCCTCATCCTGGTGCTGGCCGAGCGGAAGCTCGTGCGCTCGGGGCCGGTGCGCCTTCGGATCAACGACGCCGATCCCCTGGAGGTTGCGGGCGGGGAGCCGCTTCTTTCGGTTCTGCGGGAGCGGAAGATCTTCATCCCCTCGGCTTGCGGCGGCCGGGGGAGCTGCGGCCTGTGCAAGGTGCGGATCCTCGAAGGGGGAGGCCCCGTTCTCCCCACCGAGACGCCCCACCTCACCCCCGAGGAGATCGAGAACCGGGTCCGGCTTTCGTGCCAGGTGAAGGTCCGGGAGGACATGGCCATCGAGATTCCCGCCCAGCTCCTCGAGGTGGAGGAGTACGAGGCCCGGGTCGAGGCCATCGAGGAGCTCACCTACGACATCCGGCGGGTGCGGCTCGCCTTCGATCCCGGGGTGGAGTTCCGGTTCCGGGCCGGGCAGTACGTGCAGATCGAGACCCCCATCTACGACGGCCTGGGCGAGCCGGTGTACCGGGCCTACTCCATCAGTTCGCCGCCCCAGGAGACCGGGGCGATCGAGCTCATCATCCGCAAGGTGCCCCGGGGCATCTGCACCACCTTCGTCCACGAACTCCTGCTCGTGGGCGACCGGCTCAAGCTGAACGGCCCCTACGGCGAGTTCTACCTGCGGGAAACCCCCGCCGAGGCGGTGTTCATCGCCGGGGGCTCCGGGCTCGCGCCGTTCGAGAGCATCCTGGCCGACATGGTGGCCCGGGGCCTCCGGAAAAAGGTTACCCTGTTCTTCGGGGCCGTCTCCCGCCGGGACCTCTACGACGTGGAGCGGCTCGAGGCCTATTGCGACCGGCTCGAGGGGTTCTCGTTCGTGCCGGCGCTGTCGAAGCCCGCGCCCGAGGACGCCTGGACCGGGGAGACCGGGCTCATCACCGACGTGGTGGCCCGCCACTACGAGTCCATGGAGGGCATGGAGGCCTACCTGTGCGGGAGCCCGGGCATGATCGACGCCTGCGTCAAGGTGCTCACCCAAAAGGGCGTGCCCGAGGACCGGATCTATTACGACAAGTTTGCGTGAGTCGGCGGGGAGGCTGGGACGCTGGGAGGCTGGAAAGCTGGAAAGCTGGAAGGCTGGAAGGCTGGAAGGCTCCTGGGGCCGCACCCGGCTCTCCACCAGCCCCGGAGCCGCTGGTTGTCGAAGCAACCACGGGGAGCTGACAACATTTCCGCTGGTGTTAGTGGTACCAGGCGTGGGAGCGGCGTCCACGCCGCGATCCGGGCCGCAGGCCCGGGTGTGGGGGGCGCGTCTCGGGAGTGCGGAACGCCGGAGGGCTCCCGGGGCGCGTCGAGCGACCGAACGATTTCCGATTCGCGATTTCACGATTCGCCGCGGTTAGGCCGCCTAGCCGCCCAGCGAACTTGCCCGAATCCGGGGCCGCAGGGCGTTGTCCCCTGGCCTTTTGGGCTCCCGGGGCCCCATGGAGAAGGATCGATGAAACAGTCCCCCGAGCTTAGCGCGGCTCAGGCCCGCATGGGCCGGGGCGCCCTGACCCGCGACGGGTTCCTGGGCACCGACGGGCGCGACCTCCTGGAAATCCTCCAGGACGACGACGGCCGCGTGCGGCGCCTGGGGCTCACCCACGGGGAGATCGCCGCGGCCCTGGGCCGGCTCACCGACGCCGCCCTGGCCCACCTGGGGGCCCCGGCCGTGGTGGACGACCGGTTCGAGGTCCAGAGCGTCGAGGCCATGGGCCGGATCCCCTGCCCGTTCGGCCACCCGGGCCTCTTCGTGAAGGCCGAGATCCGGGCCCGGCGGCTCGACACGGGCGACGAGCTGGTCTGGACCCCGTTGTCGGCGCACCTCATCGGGGCCCACGGGTTCTACCAGGGCCGGGGCAGCCCCTACCGGCTCGACCCGGAGCGG
>CAZUYO010000411.1:0-2580 GCA_964624725.1 uncultured Thermodesulfobacteriota bacterium | reverse complement strand
CCCCACGCCCCTCACACAAACTGCTTCGCCTTGGCGGCCTCGGCCCGGACCACGTAGGCCACGTCCCAGTTCTCCGCCTCGTCCTCCCCCAGGATCCGGCGGAGCATGGAGCTCAACTGTTCCGTTTGCTCGGGGGCAAGGTAGCCGAACCGGGCCATCTTCCCCAAGCTGCGAACCGCCTTGCTGCGCACGCCGGCGTACCGGTCGGACAGTCGCCCCATGAGCCGGTCGAACATCTCCGCGCGGACCGCGGGGTCGATCCGGTCCGGCTTTACGTGCTCACAGATCTTTCCCACGGCGCGGGCGGCCGTGTCGCGGATCTCCGGGTTCGGATCCTCCATGGCCTCGAACAGGAGCGGCAGGGCTTTGACGACCTCCGGGTCCCGGATCTTCCCGAACGCGTACAGCAGGAACACCCGGTCGTCGTCCTTCTTCGCGCTCTGATAGGCCTGCAGGAGGGGGTCAACGGCCGCGTACCCCATGCGGCCCAGCACGGCCGCCAGGTGGAAGTGGGTCTTGAGATCGGACTCGGCCAGCATGTCTAGGATCACCGGGATCACGCGGGTGCGCTGCTCGGCGAGGACCTCCTCCGCCTGTTCCAACACGGGAATGAGTTCGGGGTGGTCCATCGGGTCGATGTAAAAGAGGGCCGCCACGGCCTGGACCGCTTCCTGGAACGCATCCCCCTCCAGTTGGGGGAACAGGTCGGCCAGGCCTTCCAACCCCTTCTGGATCTTCAGTTTGTCCTCGCTCTGGAGTTCCTCGATCAGTCGGTCGAGCATGGGCGGTTCCTTTCGGTGGGAAAAGGTGAGAGCCGTAGACCCGCCCCAGTGTACCGGTTCCGTGCCGGGATGCAAGCCGCTCAAGGGTGCGGCCGCTTGTGCCGAAAGGAACGCCAAGCCCGCAAAAAAGGGGGGACTTGGAGGACGCGACATGACCCAGCGCATCCCGTTTCGGCGGCGCACGTTCTTGGTGAAGCAGGGGTTCCAGCTTCGCTGGAGCCTCGCACCGGTGGGAGCCCTGGTGGTTTTTCTTCTGGTGGCCGGGGTTCACGTGTACCGGGGGGCCGAGGAGACGCTTCGGTTCGAGGTCTACCGCCCCCACAGTCGGGTCACCACCACCTGGGAACTGGTGGGGCCCCCGACCCTCGAGGCGGCCACCCTGGGGGGCGCGGCGGCGGCGGTCGTGCTCGGGGTGTGGGGCCTCCTGTGGTTTCGACGGTTGCGGCGGGAGTTGGGGGAACTCGCCTCCTGGCTAGAGCGGCGGGCGGAAGAACCCGGCGCTCCCCCGCCCCGGTTCCGGGACCCGGAGGTCCAGTTGCTCGCCGAGGGACTCGACCGCGGGGCGCGGCACTGGGAGGGGTGGCACGGCGAACTCGCCGCGGCGTGGGATCGCTACCGGGAGGCCGTGGCCGCCGCCGACCTGGACCCGACGGTCGTCCGCGATGCGCTCTCGGGGGTGCGGCGGGCGGTGTCGCGGGTGCGGGTGGACGAGGGGGTGCGGTGATGCGCCGGTGGGGGGCCGTTGTCTTGGCCCTGGGAGTGCTCGGGGGGCTTTGCGTTCCCGCCTCCACGGCGCCGCCCGAGAACCCCCACGGGTATATGGACCAGGAGGCGAACTGCGGCGGATGCCACCGCATGGAGCGGGACGGGGACGACTGGCTCCTGGATGCCCACATCTTTACCCGGTCGGTGGTCGAGATCTGCAAGGAGTGCCACCCCGACGGCGAGATCGGCCGCTCCCACCCCGTGGACGTGGACCCGTACCGGGAACTGGGCCTCAGGGAACTCCCGGACACCCTGCCTCTCCAGTTGGTCGATGGTGAACGCGACGAGTTCATGACCTGCGGCACCTGCCACAACCCCCATCTGCCCCGGTTCTCGCCGAAGAAGCTCTACAAGCGGCAGCGCCCGTTCCCGGGGAAGGCGAAGCGGTTCCTGACCTATTTCCTCCGGGTGCGGCCCGAGGATCCCCGGGACGGATTCGCCCCCCTGTGCAAGACCTGCCACCCGAAGATGTGAGGGAGATCGCCATGGCCCCCGACCCGAAGACCGTCGCCCGGACCCATTCGGTCTCCTTTCTTGTAAAGGCGGCGTTCCTGTCCGCCCTTGCCGCGGCGCTGGGCCTCGGCGCCCTGCGTTGGATCCTGGACCGGCCTCTTGGGCCGGAGTACGGGGAGGCCCATCACGCGATCCGCTCGCTCCTGCCCCTGGTGGGGCCTGCCGTGGTGTTCTGCGGGGTGTCGGTGCTCTTGGTGGGCGCCGTTTCCTTGCTGATTCTCGGCGTGTTGGCCTCGCACAAGGTGGCGGGCCCCCTGTTCCGGCTTCAACGGGTGGCCGGGTTCGTGGAGCGGGGCATCCTGCCCGGCCCGATCCACCTGCGGGCCACCGACCAGGGCACCGCGCTCGCCGAGGCGCTGAACGTGTTCGTGGATCGCTGGAAGGCGGTGCTCCGTGCCGAGACCGACCGGATGGAGCGGGTGGAGGAGGCCTGGGACCGCTGGAGCCACGCCCGGGATCCCAAAGATCGGGAGAAGGCCCTCGAGGAACTCCGCCGCTTGGCCGGATAGGGCGCGGCGCA
>CAZUYO010000410.1:0-2602 GCA_964624725.1 uncultured Thermodesulfobacteriota bacterium | reverse complement strand
CTTATACCCGAGGCGTTGACCCGACGCAAGGGAAAAGCGTATAGGGGGCGGCGCTCGCCCCCAACGCCGGGGGCCCAAGAACCCCCACCCGGGTTCGCGGCGCCCGATCCGAGGCCGCCCCGTTGCCCGGCCGGAGCCACCATGACCGACCGACTTCGCCCGATCCTGTTCCCCCTCGTCATCGCCGGGCTGACCCTGGTCCTCGGGTCGGCGGCCGTGGTGGCGGGGTACACCGACCGCAGGCGGCGGTGGTGCCGCCACCTCGCCCCCCTGTGGTGCCGGCTCCTCTTGCGCTTCGCCGGCGTGGAGGTCCGGGTGATCCACCCCGAGCGGCTTCCCCCGGCCGGGGCGGTGTTCGTGGCCAACCACCAGTCGAACCTCGATATCCTGGCCCTGGGGCACGTGCTCCCCCACAACGTGCTCTGGCTCGCCAAGCGGGAGCTCTTCCGGATCCCGGTGTTCGGCCGGGCCATGGCGGCCCTGGGGTACATCCCGGTGGACCGGGGCGATTCCGAGAAGGCCCGGGCCAGCGTGGACGAGGCGGCCCGCCGCGTCCGGGAAGGGGAGCCCGTGATCCTGTTCCCCGAGGGCACCCGGAGCCGCGACGGGCGGCTCCTGCCCTTCAAGCTGGGGTTCGTGCACCTGGCGGCCGCGAGCGGGGCCCCGGTGGTGCCCCTGGTGCTTCGGCACACGGCCGATCTGTGCCCGAAGGGTGCCTGGACGGTCCGGCCGGGCGCCGTGGAGATCGAGGTCCTGGAACCCTACCGGATCGGGCGGATCGACACCCCCGAGGCGCGCCGGGCCGAGGCCGGCCGGCTTCGGGAGGCCATGGCCGCCCGGCTGGAGGCCGCGTGACCGCCGTGCGGCTCGTGCCCCTCGGGGGGCTCGGGGAGATCGGGCTCAACTGCCTGGTGGTGGAGGCGGGGGGGGAACGGCTCCTCGTGGACTGCGGCCTTCTCTTCGCCCAGGACCACCACCCCGGGGTGGACTACCTGGTTCCGGACCTCTCCTACCTCGACACCCCGGGAAGGCTCCGGGCCGTGGTGGTGACCCACGGCCACGAGGACCACATCGGCGGGATCCCCCATCTTCTGGCCCGGCACCGGGTGCCGGTGTACGGCACGGCCATGACCCTGGGGCTCCTGCGGGAACGCCTGGCCGAGCGCGCCCCCACCGCCACGAGCCTCCTGCAGTCGGTGGCCCCCGGCGCCGTGGTGGAGGCCGGGCCGTTTCGGGTGGAGTTCATCCGGATCACCCACTCCACGGCCGGGGCCTGCGCCCTGGGCATCGAGGTGGGGGGCCGGCGCATCGTGCACACCGGGGATTTCAAGTTCGACCCCACCCCGGTGGACGGCCTGCCCACCGACGAGGCCGCCCTCACCCGCTGGGGCGACGCCGGGGTGGACCTTCTGTGTTGCGACAGCACCAACGCCCACCGCCCCGGCCCGACCCCCTCGGAGAGGATCGTGGGCCAGGCGTTCCGGGACCTCCTTCCGCGGGTCGAGGGAAGGGCCTGGGTGGCCACGTTTGCCAGTAACGTCCACCGGGTGCAGCAGGTGATCGAGGCGAGCCGGGCCGCCGGCCGGCGGGTCACCCTCCTCGGCCGGGCCATGGTCCGCACGGCCCGCATCGCCCGGAGCCTCGGCCACCTCAAGCCCGCCCCGGGCGACCTGGTGCCCGAGCCCCGGTCCCGGGGGTTCCCCCGGGACGCCCTGACCGTGATCCTCACCGGGAGCCAGGCCGAGCCCGGAAGCGCCCTGTGGCGGGTGACCCGGGGGCTCGAACCCCACCACCGGATCGTGCCCGGGGACCACGTGTTCCTCTCGTCCCGGCTCATCCCGGGGAACGAGCGCGAGATCTACCGCCTGATCGACCGGTGCATCCGGCTCGGGGCCCGGGTGCACTACGAGGAGGTCTCCGAGATCCACGTGTCGGGCCACGCCTCGGCGGCCGACGCCCGGCGCATGGTGGAGCTCACCCGGCCCCGGTGCGTGCTGCCGGTCCACGGGGAGCTACGGCACCTCCAGGCGTTGACCGACGTGATGCGCGAGATGGGCTACGGCCCCGACCGGGCCTTCCGGGCCGAGAACGGGCAGGTGATCGTGCTGGACGACGGGGGGATCCGGCCCGAGGGCACGGTGCCCACGGGCCGGTGCTACGTGGAGGCCGGGGCCGAGGCCGGGGAGGGCGACACGGCCCTCGCCGACCGCCGACGCCTGGGCCGCTCGGGCCTCGCCCTCGTGGTGGCCGCGGTGGACCCGGCCGGGGCGGTCGTGTGGGGCCCCCGGGTGGAACTCCGGGGCGTGGTGCCCCAGGAACGCTCCGGCGAGGAGGCCCGGGAGGCCGAGGCCGCCCTCGAGGCCCTGGTGCGCAAGGAAGCCCCCAACGCCCCCTCGGCCTCCGACTGGGAGGCCCTCTTCACCCTGGCCCTCCGGCGCCACTTCCGCCGCCGGGGCAACCGCCGCCCCGTGGTCGTGGCCACCGTGGCCGAGGTGTAGGGCCGGGGCCCGCGCCCGCCCCCCGCGCGCATTGACCCGACCGAGGGCCCTCCCCTAGAGTTAGGTGTTTCCGTTTGCGCTCCGGGGCGGGAGGCCCCGGTGGG
>CAZUYO010000409.1:0-2630 GCA_964624725.1 uncultured Thermodesulfobacteriota bacterium | reverse complement strand
AACCTCCCGTGCACGGGAAACCGGGCCACGGACCTGGCATCGCGGGGTTTCCGCCGCCTAGCCGCCTAGCCGCCTAGCCGCCTAGCCGCCTAGCCGCCCCGCTAGGGTACCAATCCGGCCCACCGGGTCAAGCGCCCTCGCCGCAGCGGTTGCCGGGCGATCCCCCGGGGTGGCACACTGGCCCCCCAACAGGACCGGGGGCGCACACCAACCCGAGGGGGCAACCGGGGACCATGAGGGTCGTTGCGGCGGTGATTGCGGTGGCGTTGTGGGCGGGGGTGGCCTGGGCCGCCGACCCCTACGCCGCCGGCGTGGAGGCCTTCCGCCGGGGGGACGTCGTCGAGGCAAAGGATCTCCTGGAGCGGGCCGTCGCGGCGGCCCCCGACGCCCTTGCCCCCCGGTTCGCCCTGGCCCAGGCGTACCATGCCCTGTTCGAGGCGACCGGCCTCTTTTACGGGGAGGCCCGCCGGACGTACGAGGTCGTGCTCCGGGCCCTCGGTCCCGATACCCCGCCGGACAGCCCCTACCAGATGGCCCGGGTGTTCCTCGGAAACCTCCTCGTGCGCGGCGGCGAGTACGACCGCGCCGTGGACCTGCTTCGGTCGTTCCTGGAGCTTCGGCCCGACTACTGGGCCCGGGAGGAGGTGTGGAACACCCTCGGGGTGGCCCACTACTACCGCAACGACTTCCGGGAGGCCGTGCGGGCGTTCGAGGCCGCGCTGAAGGCCGATCCGGAGTTCGGTCCGGCCCGGTTCAACCTGCGCAGCGTGTTCCTGCGGCTGTCGCTCTTTGACATCGCCATGGCGAACCGCCGGGCGGGCCGGCTCGAACTGGCCCTCGGCGACCTGGACCGGCTCCTTCGCCTGGCCCCCCGGTTCCACGAGGCGCGGCTCCAGAAGGCCCTGATCCTGCGGGAACTCGGCCGGCCCGCCGAGGCCCTGGACGAGGCCCGCCGCGCGTTGTCCGAGTCACCCCGGCCCCAGGTCGCCTTCGAGCTCCACGACCTGGTGGGGGACATTTTGGCCGAGCAAGGGAACCGCGAGGAGGCCCTGGCCGCCTACCGGCGGTGTCTGCGGATCTTTCCCGGCTATCTCCAGGTGGTGGAAAAGATCGAGAAGCTCGAAGCCCCGAGCGCGCCCGGCGGGGCCCCCGCGAAGCCGCCCCCGGCTCCCACCCGGACCACCCCGGTGGCCGAGTTCCCGATGTGAGGACCGCCGTGCCGCTCCGCGCCCTCGTCGCCCTGCTCGTGGCCCTGTGGCCCCTGGCCGCCGCCGGGTCGCTCCCGCCCCCCGCGCCGCCCCACGACGCCGAGGCGTGCGAGGCCTGCCACGCCTCCGACCCCGCGGCGCCCGTGGACTGCGGGGCCTGCCACGGCGCCGACGCCAACCTCCACCCGGACGGCGTGGCCCCGTCCCAGCCCGTGCCCCCCGCGTTTCCCCTGGAGAACGGGCGGATCACCTGCCGCTCGTGCCACCGGCTCCACGGCCCGGCAGGCCCCCACGCGCTCCGGGGGTTCGACGACCCGAAGGTGCGGCGGTTGTCGGACTTCTGCGCCCTGTGCCACGGGTCGGGCCTGGCCCGGACGAATCCCCACCGGGCCGACGCCGGGGAGAACCGGTGCGCCTTCTGCCACGCCTCGGTGCGGCCGGGGGCCGTGCTCGCGGGCACCCGGCTCCGGCCCCGGGTGGGGGCGAACCGGTTGTGCGACTTCTGCCACGACGTGCGGGCCAAAGACCACCCGCGGAACATCGACCCGGTGCTCGACCTCCCCGACGACCTGCCCCGGGGCCCCAACGGGGAGATCACCTGCGCCACCTGCCACAACCCCCACGGATCGAGCCGGTTCACCCATTTCCTGCGGGAGGCCTATGGGCTCCACTTCGAACGGGGCCGCCAGGAGAACCCCCACCAGAACGACCGGTACGCCTGCCGGGGCTGCCACGTGGAGGCGGCGCCGGAGCGGATCACCAAGGAACGCCACGACCTGCGGTTCCAGGGAGACGCCATTCTCCTTTGCGTGTCGTGCCACGTGACCGCCCGGAGCCACCACCCCGTGGGCGTACCGCTCCCGCCCGAGATGGCCGCGCGCCTTAGGACCGCCGGGGCGCTCCCCCTCGACCCCGAGGGCCGCACCACCTGCATCACCTGCCACACGAACAACTGCGAAACGGGCGCCCAGCACATGAGCGTGCGCCGCTACGACCCCAAACGGTTCCGGCTCGACCTGTGCTGGGGCTGCCACGAGAAGGAGAAGTTCGCCGCCACCGACCCCCACCGCAAAACCGTGGACGACACCACCGAGGGGTGCGTGTTCTGCCACGACCGGCCGCCGGTGAAGGGGTTGGAGCGGGCGGAGGACCTCTACTTCGTGAGCCAGGTGAAGATGATCTGCCTGCGCTGCCACGAGGACCTCTCGGACCAGGACGTGAGCCACCTGGGCAAGCCCCCGCCCGACTGGATGCGCGAACGACTCCGCCAGGCCGCCGAGGCCCGGGCCACCGAGTTTCCGCTGGAGCGGGACGGCACGCTCACCTGCACCACCTGCCACAACGCCCATTTCTCGGCCAAGGACGATCGCCACAAGACCCGGCTTCCCAGCCGCGACATGTGCGCGCTGTGCCATTCCAGGT
>CAZUYO010000408.1:0-2632 GCA_964624725.1 uncultured Thermodesulfobacteriota bacterium | reverse complement strand
CTGGGAGGCTGGGAGGCACGGACGGCCCAACTGCCGTAGGTCGTAGGTCGTAAGTCGTAGGTCGTTCCAGCCCGACGACCAACGACGAACGACCTGCGACCCGCGACCAACGGCAGTCGCCACCGGTCACCCCGTCACGCGTCACCGGTCACCCCGTCACGCGTCACCGGTCACTCGTCACCCGTCACCGCGTCACCCGTCACGGTATTAGAGACGGAGGTTCCATGCGCAAGGGCATCATCCTGGCCGGCGGCGCCGGCACCCGGCTCCATCCGATCACCCGGGTCGTGTCGAAGCAGCTTTTGCCGGTCTACGACAAGCCCATGGTGTACTACCCCCTGAGCACGCTCATGCTCGCCGGCATCCGGGAGATCCTGGTCATCTCCACGCCCGAGGACACCCCGCGGTTCCAGGATCTTCTGGGCGACGGGTCCCAGTGGGGCCTCGCGCTCCGGTACGCCGTGCAGCCCCGGCCCGAGGGCATCGCCCAGGCCTTCCTGATCGCGAAGGAGTTCCTGGCCGGGGCCCCGAGCGCTCTCGTGCTGGGCGACAACCTCTTCTACGGCCACGACCTCGTAAAGCTCCTCAGAAGCGCCGCGGCCCGGGAGCGGGGCGCCACGGTGTTCGCCTACCCGGTGAGCGACCCCGAGCGCTACGGGGTGGTGGAGTTCGACGCCGAGGGCCGGGCCGTGAGCCTGGAGGAGAAGCCGGCCCGGCCCAAGAGCCGCTACGCCGTCACCGGGCTCTACTTCTACGACGAGCGGGCCGTGCCCTTTGCCGAGGCCCTCACCCCCTCGGCCCGGGGGGAACTCGAGATCACCGACCTCAATCGCCGGTACCTGGAGGAGGGGGACCTGCGGGTCGAGGTCATGGGCCGGGGCATGGCCTGGCTCGACACCGGCACCCACGAATCCCTCCTCGAGGCCGGGGCGTTCATCCAGACCCTGGAGAAGCGCCAGGGGCTCAAGGTGGCCTGCCCCGAGGAGATCGCCTACCGCATGGGGTACATCTCGGCCGACCAGCTCCGGGCCCTCGCCGAACCCCTGGCGAAAAGCGGCTACGGCCGGTACCTCCTTCGCATCCTCGAAGACCGGGTGTTCTGATGCGGGTCGTGGAAACCGAGCTGCCCGGCGTGCTCCTTGTGGAGCCCCGGGTGTTCGGCGACGAGCGGGGGTACTTCCTCGAGACCTACCAGGCCCGGCGGTACGCCGAGGCCGGGATCCCGGGGCCCTTCGTGCAGGACAACCTCTCGTTCTCCCGGCGGGGGGTGCTGCGGGGGCTCCACTACCAGCACCCCCACGGCCAGGGGAAGCTCGTGTGGGTGCTCCAGGGCGAGGTGTTCGACGTGGCCGTGGACATCCGCCGGGGCTCGCCCTTCTTCGGCCGGTGGGTCGGGGTGCGGCTCTCGGCCGAAAACAAGCGCCAACTCTGGATCCCCCCGGGGTTCGCCCACGGGTTTTGCGTGGTGAGCGAAACGGCACTGTTCGCCTACAAGTGCACCGACTACTACGCGCCGGAGGCCGAAGGAACCGTGCGGTGGGACGACCCGGCGCTTGCCATCGACTGGCCGGTGGCCGACCCCGTGGTCTCGGCCAAGGACGCGGCCGGGCTTCGGCTCGCCGAGATCCCGCCGGAGCGGCTTCCGGCCTACGGGGAGAACCCGTGATCCGGGTCGTCGTAACGGGGGGCGAGGGGCAGTTGGGCCGGGCCCTGGCCCGGGAGGCGCCGGAAGGGTGGGATCTTCGGGTGCTTCCCCGGAGCCGGCTCGACGTGACCGACCCGGAGGAGGTGAGGGCGGTGCTCGGGTCGCTCCGGCCCCAGTGGGTCGTGAACGCGGCCGCCTACACCCGGGTGGACCAGGCCGAGGCCGAGCCGGAGCGGGCCGCGGCCGTGAACCGGGACGGCGCCCGCCACGTGGCCGAGGCCTGCGCCGCCGTCGGGGCCCGGATGGTCCAGGTGTCCACCGACTACGTCTTCGACGGCACCAAAGGCTCCCCGTACCGCCCCGACGACCCGCCGAACCCGGTGAACACCTACGGCCGCACCAAGCTCGAGGGCGAACGGGCCGTTCTGGACGTGCTGGGGGACCGGGCCTGCGTCCTTCGCACGGCCTGGGTGTACTCGGTGGAGGGGCCGAGCTTTCTCACGACCATGCTGCGGCTCCTGCCCGAGCGCGACGAACTCCGGGTGGTGGAGGACCAGATCGGCACCCCGACCTCTGCGGTCTCGCTCGCCCGGGCGGTGGTGCGCATCGTGGAGCGGGGCGTCGCCGGCGTTCACCACTGGACCGACGCGGGGGTGGCGAGCTGGTACGACTTCGCCGTGGCGATTGCCGAGGAACTCCACGCAAGGGGCCGGCTTCCCCGCATGCCGCGGATCGCGCCCATCCCCACGAGCGCCTACCCGACCCCGGCCCGCCGGCCTCCTTACTCCGTGCTCGACAAGACGACCACCCGCGAGGCCCTGGGCCTCGAACCCGCGCACTGGCGAACGATGCTCCGGGAGACCCTGGACGGACTGGGCGCTCGAAAACCGTGAGCCGTTGGCCAACTCCTTCGCGGCACGATTGAACAGACGAGACTTCTGGATCTCACCTCACGATCACAACGGCCAAGGGCCGTGAATCGGGAAT
>CAZUYO010000407.1:0-2645 GCA_964624725.1 uncultured Thermodesulfobacteriota bacterium | reverse complement strand
GCGAAGGACCGGGGTTGGTCGAGCCGGGGCAGGGGGACCTCGAGGGTCCGGACGGACCCGCCCGGCCCGGCCGCCGCCGCGGCGGCCCAGGCCAGAACCACCCCGAGCACCGAAAGCAGGCGCCCGGGGCTCACCGGCCGTCCTCCAGCCACCGCAGCACGGCCAGGTCCTCGAGGAGCCGGCGGCGGTACGGGTCGTAGAGGCCCGGCCCGGCGAGCCAGGGACTCCCCCGGCGGTGGCACTCGGTGCACCCCGGCCCCCGGGCCCGGAACCGGGCCTCCGGGCCCGGCCGGTCCACCGGCCGCCACCCCTCGGGGCCGCGCACCCCGGCGAACACCCGCCCCCGCCGCTCGGGGGCGCGCCCGGGCACGAGCCGGGGCCCCACGAGGTGGCACACCCCGCAGTCGAGCCCCACCCGGTGCAGGTTCCAGAACGCCCGCAACCGGCCGTCGCGGCCGTGGGCGGCGGGCGGGTGGCACCGGGTGCAGTACCCCCCGGGTTCCTCGATCCGGGCCCGGTCGAAGGCGTGGAAGGGGGAAGGGGTCACCTCCTTCCCCCATTCCGGCCGCCGTGGCGGGGCGTTCGCCGTCCCGGGCCAGCGGGCGAACCCCAGGGCCGCCGCGGCCAACCCGGCGAGGAGGACGAGCGACGCGACCCGCCGCACCCAGGCGCTACCCACGGTCCACCCCCAGGGAGGAAAGGAGCTCCCGGGCCCTCGGGGCGGCCGGGCTGAACGGATCCTGCTCCAGGAACCGCTCCAGGGTTTCCCGGGCGTCGGCGGTTCGACCGGCCTTGGCGTACACCGCGCCCAGGTTGAACAGCGCCTGGGAGTACCCCGGGTAGAGGGCCAGCGCCTCCCGGTAGGCCGCCGCGGCGTCGTCCCACCGCCCCTCCCGGGCCGCCTGGTTCCCCCGGGCCAGAAGGTCCTCCACCGAGGGCGGCCGCGACTCCTCCTCGGCGGGCCGCTCCATCTCCTCCAGCCAGGCCGGCCAGGCCCGGGCCGCAAGATCCCAGGCGACCCGGCCCGTGATCCAGGCCGGGTTCCAGGGAAGCTTCTCGGGGGCGAGGAGGGCGAAGTAGAGGTGCCACCCCAGGGGCAGGAGGAGGCCGAGGCCCAGGGCGCTGTGGAGCCGGGCGGCCCGAACCAGGTTTGCCGGCCCCATACCCTCCACGACGCCGCCGGGGTGGGCCACGGCCCACCCCGTGATCCCGAGGCCGAGGAGGCCGATCCAAAACCCCAGGTACCCGAACCGCTCCCGGTGGGAGAACCGGCCCCGGGGCGGCGGCTTCGCCCACGGCAGACACGCCCGCACCAGGTCCGCCAGGTCGCCGGGGCGGGGCACGAGGCCCCAGGGGTTTCGGCCCTCGAGCCACCACAGGGCCACCCGCACGAGATGGAGCCCGGCCGCGAGCGCGACCAGGAAGGCCGAGACCCCGTGGAGGAACCCCGGATCCACGGGCCAGCCGGCCCCGAGCGCCGGGGTCTCCAGGGCGGGCCCGGTGGCGAGGGCCCCCAGCACACCGACGGCGGCCAGGAGGTGCAGCCCCCGGTCCACCGGGTCGAGGACCTCCACGCTCCGGGGACGCGGGCGGGTCATGGCCGTCTCCCCAGGGCGTGGAGCCCCAGCATCAGGGCCACGACGGCGCCGACCCACCCCAGGCCCCGGGCCGTCCCCCCCCAGGCCGGAACGCCGGACCTCCGGTCGTGGTCGAAGAGATCCCGGAACCCCTCCCCCGCGTCCGGATGGCAGGCCGCGGCGCCGCAGGCCTCCCGGGCCTGGGGGCCGGCTTTCACCCCGTGGACCCCGTGACAGGCCGAGCATCCGGGGGCCTGTTCCCCGGCCGCGGCATGGCCGCGCACCCCGAAGGCGCCCGCGGTGTCCGGGTACCGGGCCAGGGGTTCCGTGGCCTGGGGATGGCACCCCTGGCACAACGCGTCCGGATCCTCGGGGAGCCCCCCGCCCCCGTGGCAGGCGAGGCACGGGGGGTCGGCCAGGCCGGCGTGGACCCCGGCCTGCTCGGCGTCGGAGAGCGCCGCGTGGCTTGCGTCGGGCACGTGGCAGGGGAGATCGCAGCGCACCCGCACCTCGCCGTGGGGAACCCCCTCGGCCCCCTTGTGGCAGTCGGCGCAGGCGAGCCGGCCGTGGACCCCCGAAGCATAGGCCTCGGCGTGAATCCAGAGCTCGCGGCCCGGCGCGTCGAACCCGGCCACGCCGTGGCACTCCAGGCACGGGTCGGGGCCCGCCGCCCGGCCCGCCCCGGCGAACACGAGCGTGGCCACCGCCACGATGAGGACCCGGCTACTCGATCTCAAACAGCACGTCCACATGGATCTCGGCCTCGCGCCGGTCGAAGGGCCAGCCGGCCACGGATTCCGTCACGGCCCGGACGAACGGGGCGTAGAGCTCCCGCTCGGCCGCGGTGGCCGGGGCCTTGAGCTGGGTCCGCACGATCCGGCCCGCGGCGTCGGTCCAGACCCGGTACCAGACCCGGCAAATCCCCTTTTGGAGTTCCCGCCGGTGGAACCGAAGGTCCGGGTACGAGATCGGCGGGTGGATCTCCTCGATCCCGGTCGGAGGGTACGACACCACGGTGACCCGGATCCGCGGGTCGAGGTACCCCTCCTCCCCCCCGGCACCCGGTTC
>CAZUYO010000406.1:0-2650 GCA_964624725.1 uncultured Thermodesulfobacteriota bacterium | reverse complement strand
CCGAGCCGGTCAGCGGCCGCCCGCCGCGTGGGTTCGCACCCCCCGTGGGGTTCCCCCTCCCGGAACCCGCCCTCGGGCGCCCCGCGCCTTCCCACGCGCCCCTACCCGCCGGGTACACCCTGGTGTGGGGCGGCCGTCCGGCGTTCCGGCCTCCCCGCCGCCTCACTTCGTGGCGGCCAGGAACTTCTCCAGGAGCTCGGCCGTGCCGGGCCGCCGGAACATGTCGAGGTCCTTCAACCCCGCCACCTTGGCCCGGAACGAATCGATGTCCGGGTGCTCGTCCACCACCATGCCGGCCTCCTTGAGCTTCGCCAGGAAGCCGGCCTCGTTGGAGCGGTTCCAGTTGCGCTCGTGGCGGGCCGCCTCCCGGGCGGCGTCGGCCAGGAGGTTCCGGGTGGCCTCGGGCAGGCCGTTGAACCAGTCGAGATTGGCGAGCGCGGCGTGGGCCGAGTACACGTGGCCGGTCAGCGAGAGGTATTTCTGGACCTCGTAGAGCTTGTAGGTCCAGGCCACCCACAGGGGGTTTTCCTGGCCGTCGATCGTGCCCTGCTCGAGCTCGGTGTAGATGGGCCAGGCCATGGGCGTGGGGTTGGCCCCCAGGGCCCGCCAGAGCTCCTTGTGGAGGGTGCTCTCCATCACCCGGATCTTGAGGCCCTTCACGTCGTCCACCGTGTGGACCGGCCGCACCCGGTTCGTGAGGTGCCGAAACCCGTTCTCGGTGAAGGCGAGCCCCTTGAACCCGGCCGACTCCATGCGCTTTAGGATCTCGCCGCCCAGCGGGCCGTCGAGCACCCGGTCCACCTGCTCGTAGCTCTTGAAGAGGAACGGGAACGCCACCACGTCCACCTCGGGCACGAAGGCGTCGATGGGGCCCAGGGTGATGACGCCCATCTGCACGCTGCCCATCTGGATCTGCTGGAGGATCTCGGTCTCGGAGCCCAGGGAGGCGCTGTGGTAGATCTTGACGGTCACGTCCCCGCCCGAGCGGGTCTCGACCAGCTCCTTGAACTTCTCGGCGGCCACGTTCTGGGCCGATCCGGGTTTTGTGACCACCCCGAGCTTGATCTCGGTTTTGGCGGCGGCCGGGGCGGCGATCGCGAGGCCGAGGGCGAGGGACACGAGGAGTTTCCGCATGGCGAGCCTCCTTTCGCGAGGAAGGGCGCCCGGGGATGGGGGCGCCGAAACGAACGGCGAAGAACCTTAGCCCCCCCCGGTGTCCGAGTCAACGTCGCCCCCGGCCACCGGTAGCTCCAGAACGAACACGCTCCCGCCCGGGCCCGACGCGGCCAGGACGAGCCGGCCCCCCATCCGCTCCACCGCCCTGCGGGCCAGCGGCAGCCCCATGCCGAGCCCGGTGACCTCCCGGGTGTCCCCGGTGTCCGCCTGGTGGAACGGCTCGAAGATCCGCTCCCGGTGCTCCGGGGGCACGCCCGGACCCGTGTCCCAGACCTCCAGCCGGAGCCGGCCGCCGGCCGGCCGGGCCCGCACACCGATCCGGCCGGCCCGGGTGAACTTGACCGCGTTCTCCACCAGGTGGCCCAGGGCGAGCCGGAGCGCCTCGGGCTCCCCCTGGACCGGGGGCAGGCCGGGGGCGATGTCGGCCTCGAACCCGAGCCCCCTGCCCGTTGCCAGGTCTTCCCCCGCCCGGCACACCTCCTCCACCACGGGGGCCGGGTCGAAGGGCTCGGGGCGCCCCAGCGCCACGGCCGCGAGTTTCGCCGCGTCGAGCATCTGGTCCACCATCTCCACCAGCCGTTCCCCGTGCCGGCGGATGCGGCGCAGGGTCTCGCGCTGCTCGGGGCTCACCGGCCCCTCGATCCCGTCGGCCAGCAGGTCGGCGAACCCCAGGATGGCGTTGAGCGGGGTGCGCAGTTCGTGGCTCACCTGGGCCAGGAACGCCTCCTTCAGGCGCGCGGCCTCCTGGGCCCGGGAGAACGCCTCGGCCAGCGCCCGGTTCTGGGCCTCGAGCCTCCCGGCCAGGTCCCGGAGCCGCGCGTTGGCCTGCACGATCGCCTCGTTTCGGGTGTGAAAGTAGGCGTCGAGGGCGAGCTGGAGATCGAGGAACACCACCTTCTCGAGGGCCGCCATCCACCTGAGGCCGGTCGGGGCGTCGACCCCGGCGGCCGCGAGCTCGCCGCGCACGAGTTCGAGGAACTTCCGGTACGACCCGGTGTACCACGGGGGGGCGAGACCGACCCGCTCGTGGACGAACCCGATGCGCAGCCGCTCGTGGAAGTACCGCCGGTCGTAGGGCCCGGTGAGAAGACTTCGGAAGTACCGGGTCTGTACGGCCCGCAGGTGGTCGCGCACGCCGGAGCGGGCCATGAGGTCCCGGGTTTCGGGCCGTTTCCGGAGGAACCGGTGCCAGCGGTCCACGAGGCCGTCGAGCCGCGGTTCCAACACGCGGTGCAGGTCCCGCAGCGCCGCCCGGTCGGACGGGGAGAGCCCCAGGAACCCGATCCGGGCGCGGCGGCGGGCGGCGTCGAGCCCCAGGGCGTCGGGCCAGTCCCGGGGGCTCACGGGGCCACCTCCCGGTCGTCCGCCCCGTCCCCAGACGCCGCCAGACGGGCGCGCAGGTCTGCCGCCGTCCGGCCCGTGGCCACCGCCCGCACCTCCCCCTCCTCCTCCTCCTCCTCCCACACCCAGGCCC
>CAZUYO010000405.1:0-2650 GCA_964624725.1 uncultured Thermodesulfobacteriota bacterium | reverse complement strand
CGGTCGCCCCGTCGCCGAAGTCCCAGGCGAAGGAAACGATCGTCCCGTCGGGATCGGAGGAGGCCGACCCGTCAAAGGCCACGACCAGGGGCGCCACCCCCGAGGAGGGGTTCGCCGCAAAGCTCGCGGTGGGGGGCGCATTGTGAGGTTTGTGGTCTCCGCCGCCGTCGGAAGAAAACCAACCACAGCCGGATACCGAAACCAACGCGAAGAACAGCGCGACGAGCCGTGGGCGGGGGATGCTCATGGGATTGCCTCCGGTGGTTCTGCCGAGAAAACAGCGGGATGCCGGGTTGACCCGGGTTGACCGTTACGAGGGTAGCAAGGGGTGGGGAACCGTGAGGTAACAGGTTTGGGGACGCTTCGGCGGAAGTTCGGACGTTTTTTCGGCTGGGCGGGCCCGTCTTTCCCGGTTCACCGTAGGAAGGTGGCTGGCGGGGCCCGGCGGCTCTACCGGATCCGCTCCCGCAACCGGGCGAGTTCCGGACCCGGGGAGACGCCCAGGGTTTCCCGCAGGGCGGCCTCGGCCTCGCGGTACACCCGCAGGGCCTCGGCCGGGAAGCCGCGGGCGAGGAAGAGTTCCATGCGGCGGGCGTAGAGGCGCTCGGCGTCGGGCACGAAGGCGCAGGCCCGGGCCAGGAGGTCGGTGGGGTCGAGGGCCGAGCGGCCGGCGGCGCAGGCCCGGGCCAGGGCGTCGGCCACCCGCACGTAAAGGCCCCGGAGTTCCCGGCGGCGGCGCACGAACACGCCCCAGCCGTCGTCCAGGGGCAGGAAGTCGCCCCGGTAGAGTTCGACGGCCCGGAGAAGCTGCTCGGGCTCCTCCGACCGGCGCGCCGCCTGGGCCGCCTGCTCAAAGGCCAGGGCGTCCACGGCCACCGCGGTCTGGGACAGGGACACCCGGCCCATCCGCAGGTGGATCCAGGCCATGCCCGGGTCGGCCACCTTCCGGAGCCGGGCCAGGGCCGTCTTGAAGTTGGCGTAGCCCTGGTCCCCGTCGGCGTCGGGCCAGAGTTCCAGGATGAGTTCCGAGGCCGGAATCTTGTGGCCCCCCAGCGCCACGATGAGCTTGAGCAGCGCGAGCGTGCGGCCCGTACCCCAGCGGCGGTCGAACACCTGCCGCTCGTTCATCCGCATCTCGAACCCCCCCAGGGTGCGGATTTGGGCCGGCCGGCGCGGCTCTCCCCACACCCACCCGCCCCCCGAGGCGGGGTGAAGGCGCCGGCTGAACGCGCTCTGGAAGGCGGAGTCCCGAAACGGGGTCCAGAGCCCGTCGGCCAAAGGCGCCAGGTCGGGGAACAGGGCCCGGGCCGCGTCGGTGTTTCCGCGGCCGAGTTCCACGTGGGCCCGCTCGACCCGGGCCGCCCGGCCGAAAAACCCGAACCCGGAACGCTCGGCCTCGGCCTCGGTATGCGCGAGATGCTCCAGGGCCTCCGTGGTTTCCCGGAGGTCCGAGAGGGCCTGCCCCCGGAGTACGGCGTTCATGAACTCGGGGACCCGGCTCCCGCAGGCCCGGGCGAACTCGAGGCCCTGGTCCGCGTGCACGAGGGCCCGGTAGGCCCGGCCCGACCGCAGGTACGCCGTGCCCAGGCTGAAATGGAGGAAGGCGGCGTGGAGCCGGTTGTGGTGGGCGAGCCCGAGTTCGCGCACGGGGGCCTCGAGGGCCCGGTCCGGGAGTTCCCCCCGGGCCAGGGTCTCGGCCAAAAGCCGGTAGCTCGCCATCTGGAGCCGCATGGAGAGCGGCTGTTCGGCCTCGGGCAGGGTGGCGTTCGCCCGGGCCAGGGTGATGAGGGCCTCCTCCGGCCGGCCCGCCGCGCACTCGACGACCCCTCGCACCATGGGGAAGTAGGCCCGGGCGTGGGACCCCGGCGCCGCGGTGCGTTCGTGGACCGCGGCATCGTCGAGAACCACCTCGGCCCGGTCGGGGCGGCCCGACAGGAGCAGGGTGAGGGCCCGGAGGGCGGAGCCGTAGAGCACCATCTCCGGGCACCGGGCGTCGTGGGCGGCCTCGGCCTGGATCTCCAGGGTGCGCAGCGCCCCGCCCGGATCGCCGTCTCCGAAAAGCTGGAACAGCCCCAGGAAGGCCAACCCGTGGGCCCGGGCCGCCGGGGAAACCGGGCGGGCCACGAGGTCCCGAAGCCGCGCCCTCCAGGGACGGGCCGCCCGGAAATCGGTGCCGAAGTCCCACACCCCGGCCAGGGCGAGGCCCGCGGCCATGACGGCCCCGTCCCAGTCGCGGGTAGCGTGGAGCAGCCGGTACACGGGCCCCAGGGGCCGCAACGCCCGGTCGAGCCCCCGGTCCACGGGCGGCGGCGCCACGGCGCCGGCCAGCAGGTTGAGTCGCGGCGAGAGCCCCATACCCCCCTCGGCCCGCAGGGGGGCGAGGTGCCGGTCGATGGTCCGCAGATCCATGCGAAACCACCACTCGGGGCCGACGCGGGCCACGAGTTCGGCGTATCCGCCGCGGTCTCCCTGTTTCAGGAGCCGCTGGAGCCGGACCTCATGGGATTCGGCCATGGCTCGGGGGGCCGGGAGGGGCGGATCCCGGGGGGATCGAGGAAGGGGGGCTGTGCCGGCGGCACCGGCCCGACGCCCGGCCGGTGGCCCGCCGCAGGGGCCAAGGAATCCGCCCCCGAGGGGGAGGATCCCAACT
>CAZUYO010000404.1:0-2656 GCA_964624725.1 uncultured Thermodesulfobacteriota bacterium | reverse complement strand
TTGGAGGAGCCACATCATGCAGTGGGAAGCCAAGATGGCCACGGGCATCGCCAAGGTGGACGCCCAGCACAAGGAGCTCATCCGCCAGGTGAACGAGCTCCTGGACGCCATGAGGGAAGGCAAGGGCCGCCGGATCATCGGCGACGTGCTGGCGTTCCTGGGGAAGTACGCCGTGGAGCACTTCGCCACCGAGGAGGCCCTGATGCAGCGGCACGGCTACCCGGGCTACGCCGAGCACAGGGCGATCCACGAGGCGTTCAAGAAGGACTTCGGGGCGCTCGCGGCCGAGTACGACCGGAACCCCGAGAAGCTCTCCGTCACCATCCAGGTGCAGCGCCGGGTGATGGACTGGCTCCGGGGCCATATTCTGGGCACGGACCAGGAGATGGGCGCGTTCCTGCGGGGGAAGGGCGTGGTCTGAAGGACGGGGCCGCGAGGCGATCCCCGACGGGCCGGCCCGGAGAGGGCCGGCCCGTTGCCGTCGGGGGCGTTTTACCGGAGGGAACCGGTGAACAGGTAATCGTTCCCGGCGGCCTTGCCGTGGCAGTTGATGCAGCCGGCCACCTTGCCGGCCTTCTGCACGGCGCCGTTCGGGCCGTACTTGGCCCAGAACCAGTCGCCTGCGGAGGGGTTATACCCTTGCACCTTCCACATCACGGTCACGGCGGCAAGCTGGCGCTGGGGCGTGTAGTTCTCCTTCACCACGATGGCCCCCGGGGGCATCGTCCCCTTCTTCCCCTGGATCGCCCCCAGGGCGAGGTCGTTCACGTACGTGGTGAGCAGCATGCCGTGGGGTTCCCGGCCCTGGTAGAACTTGCCCTTGCCGGGCCAGGTCTTCCAGGTGGCGGTGTAGTTCTCCGCTTTGAGGCTCGCCCAGAGGGCGGTGGCCGAAACGTCCTTCGGCTGGGACTGGCGGGCCGCGAGGCCGGCGCAGGCGGCGAGGGTCAACGCGAGCAGGCCGATCAACGTGCGGTTCATGGGGACCTCCTTTGGGGCCGCGGGACTCGGGACTTGGCGGTGGGTCGGGAGGGCCGGCCCAACCTTTCATCCGGGTCCCACTTTGCCCCCGTCCGGCCCCCTGTCAAGGCGCCGCGGCCGGGCTCGCCTCGATCCGGTAGCCGGCCTGCAGTAGGGCGGCGGTGAGCCGGCCGATGTGGTCGAACCCCCGGGTTTCCACCTCCACCTCCACCCGGGTGCGGCCCAGGGGCAGGTCCACGCTCAGGCGGTCGTGGAAGATGTGGAGGATGTTCCCCTGCTCCCGGGCCACGACCGAGAGGAGGTCGTGCAGGGAGCCCGGGCTGTCGTCGAGCACCACCCGGAACCGCAGGATCCGCCCCGTGCGCATGAGGCCCTGCTCCAGGATCCGGTCGAGCACGTTGAGATCCAGGTTCCCACCGCTCACCACGAGGACGATGCGCCGGCCCTTCACCCGTTCCGGCGGGGCGGCCATGAGGGCCGCGACGGGCACGGCGCCGGCCCCCTCGGCCAGCAGTTTCTTGCGCTCGAGGAGCGTCACCACGGCCAGGGCGATCCGGCTCTCCTCCACCAGCAGCACCTCGTCCATGGCCTGCCGGAGCACCCGGAACGGCCGGTCCCCGACCCGGGGCACCCGGATGCCGTCGGCCAGGGTGCGCTCGGCCGGAACCTCCACGGGCTCGCCCGTTCGGAGGGCTTCCAGGGCGGCCGGGCAGGCCTGGGTCTGGACCCCCACGATCCGGGCCCCGGGAAGCCGGTCCTTGACCGCCAGGGCCACGCCGGCCGCGAGCCCCCCGCCGCCCACCGGAACCCACACCTCGTCGAAGGCCTCGAGTTGCCGAAGGATCTCGAGGCCCACGGTCCCTTGGCCCGCGATCACGTCGTCGTCGTCGAAGGGATGGAGGAACGTGTAGCCCTCCTCCGCAAGCTCCCACGCCCGCTCCAGGGCCTCGGCCACGGTCTTGCCGTGCAGGAGAACCCGGGCCCCGTAATCCCGGGTGGCCACCTGCTTCGAGATCGAGGCGCCCTCGGGCATGACCACGGTGGAGGGGATGCCCAGTTCCGCCGCGGCGAGGGCCACGCCCTGGGCGTGGTTTCCGGCCGAAGCGGCCACCACGCCGTTCGGGCCCACCTGGTCGCGGATTCGCCAGAGCTTGTGGGCGGCGCCGCGCACCTTGAACGAACCCGTGCGCTGGAGGTTCTCGAGCTTGAGGAACACCTCGGCCCCCGTCTGGCGGCTGAGTTGCTCCGACCGCAGGAGCGGGGTGGGGGGGAACCGCCGGGAGACGATCTCCATGGCTTCCTGGATGCGCGCGATATCGACCATGGGTGAGGCTGCCTCCTGGGAGGGGGACACGCGGTGGGCTTTGGACCATCCGGAAGGGGCGCGAAGCATACCCCTTCGGCCGCCGACGGTAAACCGCAAGCCCCCCCACGACAGGTGTCCGGTCTCTCAACCGGGCGCGGCCCTCGTGCGGCGGGCGGGCGAAACGCGGTCCACGGCAGAGCCGGTGCCCCGGGCCGTCGTGTCCACGATGCGAGGGGAGGAACTGGCGGCGCGCTCGGGGGAGGAGGGGTTCGTTGTGAACGGCGTGACGTGCCGGGAGCGTCGGGAACGGCTCCCCAGGGCAGATTCCCGGAGCCGTGTGGCGGGACTGCACCCGGGTGGAGGAACGGGCGC
>CAZUYO010000403.1:0-2663 GCA_964624725.1 uncultured Thermodesulfobacteriota bacterium | reverse complement strand
GGGCGCGAGCGGGACACCGGCGCCCCCAGGAGGGACATCGTGAGCGAATCGGTTGCGGTTTATCCCGGGAGTTTCGACCCCATCACCAACGGCCATGTGGACATCATCGAGCGCACGGCCGAGGTGTTCGACCGGGTCGTGGTGCTCGTGGCCGTGAACCGGGACAAGCGCACCCTGTTCTCCGTGGACGAGCGCATGGATCTCATCCGGCGGGTGTTCGCGGGCCAGCCCAAGGTCCAGGTGGACGCGTTCCAGGGACTCCTGGTGGAATACCTGCGCCGGAACGGCTACCGGGTGGTCGTGCGGGGGCTGCGGGCGGTCAGCGATTTCGAGTACGAGTTCCAGATGGCGCTCATGAACCGCAAGATCTACCCCGAGATGGACACCTTCTTTCTGGCCTCGCGCGAAAACTACAGCTACGTGAGCTCGCGGATCCTCAAGGAGGTGTTCGAGCTCGGCGGGTGCATCAAGGACCTCGCGCCCGACGTCGTGATCGAGGCGCTCCGCGACAAGTTTCGCCGTCTCCCGACCAACGGAGGTGCCCCGTGAACCTGAGTTCCCGCGTCAGCCTGCTCAAGCCCTCCCCCACCCTGGCGATCACGGCCAAGGCCAAGCAACTCCGGGCCCAGGGGATCGACGTGATCGGGTTTGGGGCGGGGGAGCCGGACTTCGACACCCCGGCCCACGCGGTGGAGGCCGCCGTGGAGGCCCTGCGGGCGGGGGACACGCGCTACACGCCGGCCGGCGGTACGCCGGAGCTCAAGCAGGCGGTGTGCGCCCGGATCGAGGAGGACTACGGGTTCCGGTACGCCCCGAACGAGGTCACCGTGGCGTGCGGCGCGAAACACATCCTCTACAACCTGTTCCAGGTGCTCCTGGACCCGGGCGACGAGGTCATCGTGCCGGCTCCCTACTGGGTGAGTTACCCGGACCAGATCCAACTGGCCGGCGGCCGGCCGGTGATCCTCCCGACGGCGGAGGAGGACGGGTTCCGGATGCGTCCCGAGGCCCTGGAGGCGGCGCTCACGCCCCGCACCAAGGCCCTGGTGCTCAACAGCCCGTCGAACCCCACCGGGGCGCTCTACACCAAGGCGGATCTCGAAGCCCTCGCCGAGGTGCTCCGGGGCCGGGACGTGGTGGTCGTGAGCGACGACATTTACCACCGGCTCGTGTACGGCGGCGCCCGGTTCACGAGCCTCCTGCAGGTGGCACCGGAACTCCGGGATCGTACCGTCATCGTCAACGGGGTGAGCAAGACCTACGCGATGACCGGGTGGCGGATCGGGTACGCGGCCGGGCCGGCCGAGGCGATCGCCGCGATGGAGGCCCTCCAGAGCCAGTCCGCCTCCAACCCCACGAGTTTCGCCCAGAAGGGCGCCGTGGCCGCCCTGAGCGGCCCCCAGGCGTGCGTGGAGGAGATGCGGCGGGCCTTCGAGGCCCGGCGGGACCTGATCGTCGACACCCTGAACCGGATCCCCGGGGTCACCTGCCGCACCCCCGAGGGAGCGTTCTACGTGTTCCCCAACGTCTCCGGCCTCCTGGGGCGGCGGTGGGAGGGCCGGGAGGTCCGGTCCCCCGCCGATCTGGCGGCGTACCTCCTGGACGAGGCCCGGATCGCCGTGGTCCCGGGGGAGCCCTTCGGATCCGACCACCACCTGCGGCTCTCGTACGCCACGTCGGAGGCCGCGATCCGAGAAGGGCTCGCCCGGTTCGCCGAGGCGGCCGGCCGGCTCGGCGATTAGGAAACCGATGGACGACCAGCGGTTTCGGGGGCTCACCGACGACGAACTGGTGGAACTCCTCTACACCGCCGCCGACCGGCTCCCCCGGGAGGCGGTGGAGGAGTTCCTGCGCCGCGAGGACCGGATGCTGCCGCGGCTCGCCGAGATCGTGGCCGACAAGCGGGCCTGGACCCAACCACTCCCCGAGTGGTGGGCCGTGGTCCACGCCACCTACATCCTCGGGGCCATGGAAACCGAAAACGCCCTCGTCCCCCTGCTGACCGCGCTCCGTTGGGCCGACGCCTTCGACTGCGACTGGGTGACCGAGGATCTCCCGAGCATCTTCGGCCGGATCGGCGACGTGGCCTACGAGCCCCTGATGCGGATCGTGGCCGACGTGACCGCCGGACCCGGCGCCCGCTCGGTGGCGCTCGCCTCCGCGGTGGCCGCCGCCCTCGGCCACCGCCGCCGGATCCGGGAGGTCACCGAGACCGCCGCGGCCCTTTTGCGAAGCCCCCACGAACCCCTCTACCTTCGGCAGACCGCGGCGAACGTGCTGGTGGACCTCAAGGCGCGCCGGCACCGCGACCTCCTGCTGGCCTTTGGCCGGGAGGAGGCGCTCCGGCACCGGCAGGATCCCGAATACCAGGGCGTGTTCTACGACTGGGAGGTGGACGACCTGCTGGAGGACCGCACCGGGGACACCGGGCTGGAGTACTACCGGAGGGACTGGCTCGCGTTCTACGACCCGGAGGAGATTGAAAGGCGCCAGGAGCGCTGGCGCCGGGAGGAGCAGGAGGCCGCGGCCTCCGACGAACCGCCCCCCTCCCCGCCGAGCCGCCCCGACCTCGGAGCCCCCTGTCCGTGCGGCTCGGGCCGGCCGTTCGGCCACTGCTGCTACCTGCGAATGCACTAGAGGGACACGGGGGGCGAGAGCGTCCC
>CAZUYO010000402.1:0-2668 GCA_964624725.1 uncultured Thermodesulfobacteriota bacterium | reverse complement strand
TCGGCGCCCGGGAAGGTCTTGGCAATCTGGAGCGCCTTTTCCAGGGCCTTCCGGGCCTTGGCCTTCTCGCCCGCCCGGGCGTAGGCCACGCCCAGGTGGTACTGGACCACCGGGTTCTCGGGCAGGCCCTCGGCCGCGATCTCCAGGTGCCGCAGCCCCTTCAGGGGCACCCCCTTCTTCACGTAGATCCAGCCCAGGGTGTCGTTCAAGGGCGGCGAGTCGGGGGCGAGCTCCACGGCGTGCTCGGCGAACTTGAGGGCCTCGTCGAGGTTTCCGCCGTGCTCCGAGAGGTTCCAGGCCAGGTTGTTCAAGGCCGGGATGAAGTCGGGGTTTCGCTCGAGCACCTTGCGGTAGGCCTCGTTGGCCTGGTCGTACTCGGCCCGCAGGTCGTGGAGGGAGCCCTTGAGCACCCAGGCGGGCAGGTAGTCGGGCCGCTTCTCCAGGGCCTTCTCGAGCTCAGCCAGGGCCTTGTCGCCGGCATCGGGGCCGCTCTGGAGCCGCGCCAGGAGCAGGTAGGCCTCGGCCGCGTTCTCGTCGAGTTCGATCGCCTTCTCGAGGTCCTTCCGGGCTCCCTCGGCGTCCTTGTTCGCGAGCCGGGTCTTCGCGAGCAGAATCCGCGCGGCGGCCGTGTCGCCGCCCTTCCGGATGTGCTCCTCCACCAGGGAGACGGCCTCCTTCGTCTTCTTCTGGGCCGTGAGGAGGGCCGAGGCCAGGACCACCGGCCGCAGGTTCGCCGGGTCGGCCTCCATGGCCTTGCGGAACGCCTTCAGGGCCTCGTCGGGCTTCTTCAGCCCCACGTAGGTGACCCCGAGCCGCTCCCAGGCCCGGCCGTGGCCCGGCACGGCCTTGACCAGGGCCTCGAGGAGCGTTTTCGCCTCCTTCAGCTTGTCCATGCCGAGGAGCGCCGTGGCCCGGATGAGCACGGCCTCGGTGTGGATCTTGGGGGTCGAGACCAGGGGATCGGTGGCCTTGAGGGCCCCCTCGAAATCCCGCCGGTCGAGGAGCACCTGGGCCAGGAGCATCCGGGCCTTGTAGAACCCGGGGTTCAGCTGGACGGCCTTCTCCAGGTCGGCCTGGGCGAGCTCGAGGCTCCCGGCGCCGTAGTGGGCGAGGCCCTGGAAGTAGTGGGCCTCGGGGTGCTCGGGGTACTGCTCGAGCACCTGGGCCAGCCGGGCCGAGGCCTCGCCGAACTTGCGCTCCTGGAGCAGGATCCGGCCCTCGTAAAAGAGGGCCGCGGCGCTCTTGGGGTTTTTCTCCCGGATCTTGGCCACGGCCTCCCGGGCGAGCTCCAGGTCGCGGCGGGCCAGGGCGATCTCGGCCACCTTCTCCCAGCCCCGGGTGGTGTTCTTCTCCTTCTCTCCGGCCTTCCGGAAGGCGTCGACGGCCTTGTCCACCTCGCCCTTCGTCATCCAGTAGTTCCCGTAGCTCAGCCACACCGCGGGGTCGTCGGGGGAGGTGTTGAGGGCCTGGGTGAACGCCCGGTCCACGGCCTCGGAGTCCTTCTGGAGATCGGCGATCTGGGCCAGCAGCAACAGGCCGTCGCGGCTCGCGGGGTCCAGCTCCAGGGCCCGGTCCACGGCCTTCCGGGCCTCGGCGAGGCGGTTCCCCGCCAGAAGCGCCGTGGCTTTGACGAGGTGGTAACCGGCGTTTTCGGGGTCGAGCTCGATGGCCTTGTCGAACTGGGCCAGGGCCTCGTCGAGCTTCTTCTCCCGGAGGTAGGCCTTCCCGAGGAGCAGGTGGGCGTCGGCCCGGTCGGGGGCGTCGGCCAGCACCTTTTCGGCCCTCCCCCGGGACTCGGCCGCCATGTTGGCGAGAAGCTCCAGGTTCCCGAGTCGGATCTGGACGTCCAGGTTGTCGGGCTCGAGCTCGGAGACCTTGCGGAACGCCTGGTACGCCTCCCGGATCTGCCCCTTGCGGAGCAGGGCCTCCCCCAGGTCGAACAGCACCTCGGGCGAGTCGGGCTTGACCTGGAGGGCGCCCCGGAGCTCCAGGATCGCCTCGTCGATCTTCCCGTCCTCGAGGTAGGCGTGGCCGCGAGCCTTGTGGAGGGCGAACTTCTCCTCGGGGCTCTTGGAGCAGGCGGCGAACCCGAGAAGCGCGAGGAACCCCAGGGCGACGAAGATCTTGCGGCTGTGCATGAAATCCCCCTCTCGAACGCTAGGGTGGTGGGCCGGAGAACGCCGTTCGCTTGTAGCACAGGCCCGGCCGGCGGGGCAAAAGGGGTCGGCCACAAGGCGCGTGCACTCCCACCGCCGCGCTCGCCAAGACCGCCACGACAAACCCGTGAACCGGGGCGTCGCCGCGTGAGACCCGGCGGTTGCCGCCTTCCGGACGGTCGCGCGGACGTTGGGACGCTCGCGGCGCCCGCGCCGTTCGCCACGGGATCCGAAACGGCCTTTTGCGACCATCGAGGGCCCGAGGTCCCCGGGCCTGGCCCTCGGCGCGTACAGAACGAGGGCGGAAGCCCGCCGGCTCCCGCCCTCGTCTCGCTCGCACCCCGTAATGGGCCCGGGGCTACTTCACGAAGTTAAACACCTGGTCGAGTTCCTCGTCCGGCACCATGAACACCGTGTTGTGGGGCGGCAGGGGCTCCCGGTACATCCAGTCGGGCAGCCGGTCGTCCGCGCTGGTGAACCCGGCGGCCTGGTTCCATTTGCGCTCGATCGAG
>CAZUYO010000401.1:0-2706 GCA_964624725.1 uncultured Thermodesulfobacteriota bacterium | reverse complement strand
CCCGACCGACGACCGAACTGAACCACCACGGAGGACACGGAGAGCACGGAGGCGGGAGGGGCTTTGGCTTCCCAGCCTCCTAGCGTTCTAGCTTTCCAGCTTTCCCGATGGAGTTCCCCCATGCTCCTCATGATCGACAACTACGACTCGTTCACCTACAACCTGGTCCAGTACTTCGGGATCCTGGGGGAGGAGGTCCGGGTGTTCCGGAACGACCGGATCACCGCCGAGGAGGTGGAGCGCCTCCGGCCGGACCGGATCGTGATTTCCCCGGGGCCGGGGGATCCCACGGGTGCCGGGGTGAGCGTGGAGGTGATCCGGCGGTTCGCGGGCCGGGTGCCGGTCCTGGGGGTGTGCCTGGGCCACCAGTCCATGGGCTACGCCTACGGGGCCGAGATCGTGCGGGCCAAGCGGCTCATGCACGGCAAAACCTCCATGGTCCACCACGACGGCACCGGGATCTACCGGGGCATCCCCAACCCCTTCGAGGCCACCCGGTACCACAGCCTGGTGATCCGTCGGGAGAGCCTGCCGGCGCGGTTCCGGATCACCGCCTGGACCGTGGAGGACGACGAGATCATGGGCATCGCCGACGACGAGGCCCGGCTCTACGGCATGCAGTACCACCCCGAGTCGATCCTCACGAAAGAGGGCATGAACATCCTCAAGAACTTTCTGGAGTTGAGGTGAGAGCGGCGAGAACGCTGGAAGGCCAGAAGGCTCGCGGGCCCTGGCGGGTACGGTCTGGCACCCCTCCGCGCATCGTTCCCGGCGGGCAACGCTTTTCCGCTTTCCAGCTTCCCAGCTTTCCAGCTTCCCAGCCTTCCAGCCTTCCAGCCGAGAAAGGAGCGCCCCATGCTCAAAGAACTGATTCACAAGGTCGTCGAGGGCCAGGATCTCACCGAGGGGGAGATGATCGAGGCCATGGAGGCGATCATGGGCGGCGAGGCCACCCACGCCCAGATGGCCGCGTTCCTGACGGCCCTGCGGATCAAGGGCGAGACCATCGAGGAGATCACGGGGGCGGCCCGGGTGATGCGGGAGCACGCCACCCCGATCCGGGTGGAGCCCCGCAAGGAGGTGCTCACCCTCGACCGCGACGAGATCAACGTGGAGTACGAGTCGATCCTCGACACCTGCGGCACCGGGGGCGACGACACGAACACCTTCAACATCTCCACCACCACGGCCCTGGTGGTGGCCGCGGCCGGGGTGCGGGTGGCCAAGCACGGCAACCGCGCCGTGTCGAGCCGGTGCGGCAGCGCCGACGTGCTCGAGGCCCTGGGGGTGAACCTCGACGTGACCCCCGAGGTGGTGGAGACCTGCATCCGGGAGATCGGGATCGGGTTCCTGTACGCGCCGCTCCTGCACTCGGCCATGCGCCACGTGGCCCCGGTGCGCCGCGAGATGGGGATCCGGACGATCTTCAACGTGCTCGGGCCCCTGACGAACCCGGCCGGCGCGAGCCGCCAGGTGCTCGGCGTGTACCGCAAGGATCTCACGGGCAAGCTCGCCCGGGTGCTCCAGCGGCTCGGGAGCGAGCGGGCCTTCGTGGTGCACGGCTCCGACGGGCTCGACGAGATCACCATCACGGGGCCCACCCACGTGGCCGAGCTGCGAAACGGCCAGGTGGAGGAGTTCGAGATCACCCCCGAGGAGTTCGGGCTCTCCTCGGCCCCGCCCGAGTCGATCCACGGCGGCAACGCCCAGGAGAACGCCCGGATCGTGCGGGGGATCCTGGAGGGCGAAAAGGGGCCCCGCCGCGACGTGGTGGTCCTGAACGCCGGGGCGGCGCTGCTCGTGGCCGGCGCCACCAAGGACCTCATGTGGGGCATCCGCATGGCCCAGGACGCCATCGACTCGGGCCGCGCCCTCCAGAAGCTGGAGCAGCTCGTGGAGATCACGAACCGATGACCACGATCCTCGACCGCATCGTGACCGTCCGGCGCCGCCGGGTGGCCGAGGCCCAGGAGAAGGTGCCCCTGGAGTTCCTGTGGGACCGGTGCGGCCGGGGCCGGCGGGGGGAGGCCCCGCGGGATCGGCTGGCGGCCTGGCCCGCGGGCCGTCGGGCGGTGATCGCCGAGGTGAAGCGCCGGAGCCCCTCCAAGGGGGACCTGCGGCCCGACCTGGACCCGGCGGCCCTGGGCCGGGCCTACGCCGAGGCCGGCGCGTTCGCGATCTCGGTCCTCACGGAGCCCGACTTTTTCGGGGGGAGCCTCGAGGACCTCCGGGCGGTGCGCGAGGCCGTGGAGATCCCCGTGCTCCGGAAGGACTTCGTGGTGGACCCCTACCAGGTCTGGGAGGCCCGGGCCTGGGGGGCCGACCTCGTGCTCCTCATCGCGGCCGTCCTGGGCCCGCGGCTCGGGGAGTTCGTGGACCTGTGCCGGATCGTGGGCGTGGAGCCCCTGGTGGAGGTGCACGACGAGGGGGAGCTCGACCTGGCCCTCGTGAGCGGGGCGCGGTTTCTGGGCATCAACAACCGCAACCTCGCCACGTTCGAGGTCTCCCTCGACGTGACCCGGCGGCTCCTGCCCCGGATCCCGGACGACCGGGTCGTGGTGAGCGAGAGCGGTCTTCGGTCGGCCGCGGACCTGGACGAGCTGGAGGCCCTGGGGGTGCGGGCCTTCCTGATCGGGGAGGCCCTGGTCACGGCCCCCGACCCGGGCGAGGCCCTGCGGCGCCTCGTGGAGCGCGGGGCATGAGGCC
>CAZUYO010000400.1:0-2711 GCA_964624725.1 uncultured Thermodesulfobacteriota bacterium | reverse complement strand
TCGGGCATGGGCACCCCTCCGTTGCCGAGACGGCCGGCGGCCCAAGGGGCCCAAGGGACGTAAGGGACATAAAGGCCCCCGCCCCTTTTGTCCCTCCGGTCCCTTTGGTCCCCGGGCCCTACGCCTTCCCCAGGATTGCATCCAACAGCCCCTCGGCCTCCTTTTCCACCGCCAGGAGGTCGGCGCGGATCTCCTCGAGGGAGCGCAGGGCCTTGGGCTTGTAAAAGTAGCGGTTGAAGCTGATTTCGTAGCCGATTTTCACCTTCGCGGGGTCGTACCAGGCGTCGGGGGCGTAGGGCAGCACCTCGCGACGGAGGAACGAGGCGATGGCCTCGGCGGTGTCGTCCTCGGTGGGCAGGTAGCCCGGTTCGCGGCAGGCCGGGCACTCCAGGAACGGAATCTGCTCGGTGTCGCGCAGGTCGGTGTCGGGCTCGTACTCCACCACCCGGCGCTCGCCCCCGATCGTCACCTCGAAGAGCCCCCGGAGCGGGTCGGGTTCGGTGCCGGGCTTGTGGATCTTGCGGATCACGGGCGGGGCGTCGTCGGCCCGCTCGTGGGAGTCGCGCAGCTTCTTGATCTCGGCGGCCTTGTACGCCCGCCCGGGGTCGATGCCCTTGAGGCGCAGGGGCCGCTCCACCGTGACCTTCCAGTACCCGAAGGCGGCGTTGGGGAAGATCTTCGACTGCTCGGTCTCCTCGAACCGCAGGAACACCTCGCAGATCCGCTCGATGTCGGCCTCGGAGAGTTCGCAGTTCTTCTTGCCCAGGTTCTTCCGGAGGGGGGTGTACCAGCCGGTGGCGTCGATGAGCTGCACCCGGCCCCGGCGGTGGGCCGGCTTTCGGTTGGTGAGCACCCAGATGTAGGTGGCGATGCCCGTGTTGTAGAACATGTTCAGGGGCAGGGCCACGATGGCCTCGAGCCAGTCGTTCTCGATGATCCAGCGCCGGATGTTCGACTCGCCCTGGCCGGCGTCGCCGGTGAAGAGCGACGAGCCGTTGTGGACCTCGGCGATCCGGCTCCCGAGCGCCGTGCCGTGCTTCATCTTCGAGAGCAGGTTCACGAGGAAGAGCATCTGGCCGTCGCTCGTGCGGGTGACGAGCGAGAGTTCCTCTCCGCGGTGGTGCACCACGAACCGCGGGTCGCGGATGCCCGATTTGCCGCCCAGGCGCTCGAGGTCGGCCTTCCAGCTCTTGCCGTAGGGCGGGTTCGACAGCATGAAGTCGAACTCCATGGACGGGAAGGCGTCGTTCGAGAGGGTGGAGTGCTCGGGCCCGCCCACGATGTGGTCGGCCTCCTCGCCCTCGCCCTTGAGCAGCATGTCGGCCTTGCAGATGGCGTAGGTTTCGGCGTTGATCTCCTGGCCGTAGAGGTGGGTCACCACCTGCTTGCCCCGCTCGGCCGCGAGCTGGCGCAGGGTCTCCTCGGCCACGGTGAGCATGCCGCCGGTGCCGCAGGCCCCGTCGTAGAGGAGGTAGGTGCCCGACTCGATCCGGTCGGCCACCGGCAGGAAGATGAGCCGCGCCATGAGCTTGACGGCGTCGCGGGGGGTCCAGTGCTCGCCGGCCTCCTCGTTGTTCTCCTCGTTGAACCGCCGCACGAGCTCCTCGAAGATGGTGCCCATGGCGTGGTTGTCGAGGCCCGGGAGCCGCACCGAGCCGTCCGTGTTCCGCACGGGCTCGGGGCTCAGGTTGATGCTGGGGTCGAGGAACTTTTCGATCAGGCTCCCCAGGGCGTCGGCCTTGGAGAGCCGGGGGATCTGGTTTCGGAACTCGAAGTTGTCGAGGATCTCCTGCACGTTGGGCGAAAACCCGTCGAGGTAGGCCCGGAAGTCGGCCTCGAGCTGCTGGCGGCTCCCGCGGGCCCGGAGGTCGCGCAGGGTGAAGGGCGAGGTGTTGTAGAAGGCCTGGCCGGCGGCCTGCCGGAGCGCGGCGTCCTGGTGGACGATGCCGGCCTCGTCGAGCCGCCGCTTCATCTCCAGGACGGCCTGCTTGGTGGGCTCGAGCACGGCGTCGAGCCGCCGGATCACGGTCATGGGCAGGATGACGTCGCGGTACTTCCCCCGAACATAGAGGTCGCGAAGCACGTCGTCGGCGATGCCCCAGATGAAATTGGTGATCCAGGTGAGCTGGGCCTGGCCCGGCTCGGCCGCCGGGGAGGCCTGGGCCGGCCGGGCCTTCGGTTGGGGTTCGGTCGGCTGCCGGACCGGGGCCGCCGGTTCGCCCTTCTGGTCGGAGGCATCGGCGGGCTCCCCCTGGGGCCCCTCCACGAGCCGGACCGACCCGCCCCGGCCCCGGCCGCGGACGATGCGGCCTTCGCGCACGAGCAGATCCACGAGCGCGGTGTAGGTGCCGTCGGCCACCCCCAGTTCCTCCCGCAGGGCCTGGTTTCCGGCCGAGCCGCCCCGGGCCCGGAGCCGGTCGAGAAACCGCTGCTTCAGGGCTTCCATGTCCATGTGCGCCAGTCCTCCCTTGCCGGACAAACGAAAACCGGCCGCCCCGCGCCCCTCATCGGGGCGGGAACCGGCCGGCTCATCGGTTTTTGGATCACGTTCGACGCGCCACGGCGCCCCCTTTCCCTTGGCGCGGCGATTGTAGCGGGGGGCGGGCGCCGGGTGCAAACCGGGGGTCGGCGCCAAAGGGCCCAGGGGTGCAAAGGGACGTAAGGGCCCTCGCCCCTTTTGTCCCTCGGAGCCCTGGCGACGCTGTGACCTA
>CAZUYO010000399.1:0-2714 GCA_964624725.1 uncultured Thermodesulfobacteriota bacterium | reverse complement strand
GAGGTCCGCCACGGCCACGGTGATCTCCGGCGGGTACTTGCTCTCCACGTCCCCGCCGCGGCCGTCGCCGAACACGGCCGTCACCGAGTACCGGTAGGTCTTCCCCCGCTCGGCCGAGGTGTCCGTGAAGGTGAGGTCGTAGACCCGCTCGGGCGTCAGCCGCTCGAACCGGCCGCTCCCCTCCCGCCGGTACACCCGGTACCCCTGGTTCACCCCGCGCACCTTCGGGGGCTCCCAGGTGAGGGTGACCCCCTCGGGCCCGATGGCGGCCCGGAGGTCCTTCGGGTCGTACTCCGGCCCGTGCACCGCCGACACCGGCGCGGCCGGCTCGTCCACCGCGATCACCAGGTTGTCGAGGACGGCGTTGCCCAACGGGGTGTACCAACTCTCGTCGTCGGGCATCGTGTGGGCGCCGATCTGGACCCAGCGGGCGGCCGTGACCGCCTTGCCGAACGGCCCCCGCTCAAACGGGCTCCCCTCGGCATCGGCGAGCCGGAGCCGGGGGTCGGGTTCGGGGGTGCCGTCATCCCGGTACTGCACGGCCGGCACAGGCTGCTCCCGGCCGTCCACGTACAGCCGGTAGGTGGCCGAACCGTCGTCCCAGGTGAGATCCACGTGGATCCACTGCCCCGGCGCCACCGGCCGGTCCAGCAGGATCTGGGGGCTCCAGGCCCCCACGGCTTTCTCGAAGTAGAGGTCCCCGCCCAGACGGAGCCACGGCCGCGCCGGATCCGCAACGGAGCTCCACTCCACCTGCACCAGAAACAGGTCCTCGCCCCCCGGGCCCGTGAACTGGAGCACCGTGCCCCGGCCCTCGTCCCCCGAGGCCGGGCGCTGCAGGTCGAACGAGATCGTCCCGCTCCCGGCCCACGGGATGTCCACCGGGATCCGTTCCGCGGTGCCCGCCGGTACCCGAAACCCCCGTTCCGGCGCCCGAAGCCCCTTGCCCGTGCGCCCCGGGGCCTCGAGCCGGGTGGCCTCGAACCCCTCGTGCACCGCCTCGCCGGCCCACGCCGGCGCCGCGCACAGCCACAGCGCCCCCGCCGCCAACGCCCAGATCGCCCTCTTGGCCTTCATCGGATTCCCTCCGCCGTACAGGTAGCTTCGGTCCGCCGTCCCCCGGTCCTGCGGTCTCCGGTCCCTACGGTCTGTGCCGCAGCCGCCCCCTCTGGTCGAACGCGGAACGCTCTTGTCCCTGCGGGCAGGCCGTTTCGGGGCCTGCCGAAGTCCCCTACTGCTTCGGGGCCAGGTCGTGCCAGCCGGTTGTGGTGCTCGTCTTCCGGTGGCAGTTGTTCGCCTGGTCCGCGTTGTAGTTCACGCTCGAACGGTTCGGGTTCGTCCACCCGCTCAGCTGCACGTCGAGGCAGTTCGTCTTGAGCAGCACCGGCAGCCCCGTGGCGTGGGGGTTGTGGCACTTGGAGCAGGTGAACTTGTGGGCCCGGTTCGAGGCGCTCGACGGCAGCGACCCGATGGACGAGTTGTTGTACCAGTCGTTGTACATCGTGCTGTTCTTGCTGGTGGACCCCACGTTCCCGTCGTAGAAGCCCGAGTTTCGGGCAGCTTTCCGGCCGTCGAGGGTGCTCCGCCCCCACGCCGGGGTATTGCTCTTGACCTTTGCGGCCAGCTTGTCCTGCATGGCCATGAAGAAGCTCGTCCGTCCCCGCCGGGGGTCGAACAGGTTCGTGGCGTGGCTCCCGGTGCCCCCGAGCGCCGCGTTGGAGTGCCCGTTCGTGCCCCGCCACAGGTTCGTTCCGGTGTAGTAGTCCAGGTTGTCCACGTCGGTGCCGTGGCACAGGGCGCACAGCCCCTCGGTCTCGGCCGGGGTGTCCATCGCCGCATCCGACGTGGGGTAGCCGCTGTTCTGGTCGATATAGTACCCGCCGCCCAGCTGGCTCGTGGTCTTGACCCGCGGCATCCCGCCCGTCTGTCGGCTGTTAAAATAGTGGTTCGAGCTGTTGTAGGTCTGGTTCGCCCCCGGCGGATAGTCGGGCGGGTAGGGGTCGTTCACCCAGGTGCCCCGGAGGAACGGGGGGCCGCTCATCGTTTCGTTGCCCCCGTTGAACGGGTCCACCGCCTTGTTGAGGTCGTGCACGTCGTGGCAGTAGGAGCACCGGATGTACTGCTTGTTCTCCAGGACCACGGCGTTCGAACTCCCTTGGTTCGCCGCGTTCCCCGGAAGCTGGCTGTTCAGGCTGCCCCGGTGCACCCGGCCGTTCGTCACGTTGTCCGCCGCGCTCGAGGAGTGGCCCACCGTGTCGGAGCCTCCCTGGCCGTCCCCCATGTACACCGTGTGGATCGAGGCGATCGGCCGGGTGAGGTTGGAGGACCAGTCGTCCTGCCGCCACGCCCCCGGCGTGGTCCAGTCGAGCACCGGCGTGCCGCCCGTCTTGGCCGTGGCCAGGGTGCCGATGCTGTAGTCCGACAGCACCACGGGCCAGTTCGGGCCGTTCAGGTCGGTGTTGGTCCCCCACTCGCTCACCCCCTCGTTCGCGTGGCAGTTCCAGCAGATGTCGGCCTCGGTCGACCCGGTGGCCACCGTGCCGCCCAGGTGAATGCCGCCGTGGCTCGTGTAGTCGATCCCCAGCCGGGCCTGCATGTCCCCCGTTACGTGGGTCTCTCCCGGGGAGTTCGCCCAGTTCGACGGCGGCAGGGGCACCTGCACCCCGCCCGAGTGGAACGGGTGGCACTTCTTGCACTGGGTCGTCCAGTCGGTG
>CAZUYO010000398.1:0-2724 GCA_964624725.1 uncultured Thermodesulfobacteriota bacterium | reverse complement strand
GCCGCTCCCACGGGTTGGCCGGCGCGATGACGTCGGGATCCCAAGTGTTCTTCGCCGCCTAGCCGCCGAGCGGCCCGGCCGCCTAGCCGAACCTATTGGAAGGTCGCCCCGTGCCCGTGGGGTCAGTCGGAGGGCCCCGTGCCGCTCCCCGATTCTCCCCCGAGATGCCGGAGCACGTCCAGGAGCCGGGGGGCCGGGTCGTCGGCCAGGGGCAGGCGCTCGGGGTGCCAGTCGGGCCGGTGGGCCGTGGTGGCGATGGCCTCCTCGACCCGCAGGGCCACGAAATCGGCCAGGGCCTCCTGGGCCCGGCGCCGTTGGAACGAGGCGCCCTCGAGACTCGTGGCGTAAAGGGGCGGCAGGCGGTTCAGGGCGTAGGCCATGATGTCGTGGAGGTTGGTGCGCACGGCCCGGAGCACCTCGGGGTCCTCGCAGCGGCGCTCCACCTCGGCCCACACGAGCTCCTCCATGATGTTCCGGTACCGCCCGGCCGCGGGCACCCGGACCTCCCCGGATTCCAGGGCCTCGCGGAGCCGGTCCAGCGCCTCGCGCTCCTCCCCGGTGGGCTCGCGGGACTGGAGGAGCCGCAGGAGCTCCATGGCCTGGTCGGGCGGGCAGACGCGGCTTTCGAGGATGGCCTGCACGGTGCGGCGGATCTCCATGACCGAACTCCCTGCGACGACTGGGAAACGGGTTTCCGATCGGCCGGGGCGCTCCCGCGCTTGAGCCGGGGCCTTCGATTTTTTTCGTCAGGCCCCCTAAAGCCCGGGGTGGGGCCTGCCGATCCGTGGGTTGACGACAGGATGGGCGGGGCCGCCCCCCGGGCCGGACACGGAGGTTTCGGCCGCGCCCCGTCCGGGCGGGAAGGACACGGAGGTCCGCCCCTCCCTTTTTCTCCCCGCCCTGGCACCACACCTCCGGAACGTGACACAATGGCGACCCTCGCGGGTCGCCTTTTTTGTTGGAGCCCCACGCCAGAGCGGCCCGCCCCGGCGCGGAGGACGGCATGGATCGGGCGGAACGCAGGCGGGAACTCCTGGAGCTGTTCCACGAGCGGGCGGCGATCGCCCGCACGTTCGGCATGCGGCTCTCGTTCGACGAGAAGGATCGGGCCGTGATCACCCTGCCCTACAACCCGGGCCTCGACCACGGGTTAGGCGGCGTCCACGGCGGGGTGTACGCGACGCTCCTCGACTCGGCGGGGTGGTTCGCCTGCGCCGTGGCCCGGCCCGAGCCGTGCTGGATCGCCACGTCGGAGATGTCGGTTCACTTCCTGCGGCCGGCGATCCGGGTGGCCTTGCGGGCCGTGGGGGAGGTGCTGAAGCCCGGGAAGCGCCAGGACGTGGCCCAGATGTACCTGTGGGACGAGAACGGGGAGCTCGTGGGGCACGCCACGGGCACGTTCCTCGCGCTGCCCCACATCCCCCGGGACACCGGAAACGGAGGGACCCCATGAGCGATCTGCGGGAACTGGTGCTCCGAAACCGGAGCTACCGGCGGTTCGACGAGTCGCACCGCATCGGCCGGGACACCCTGGTGGAGTTGGCGGATCTCGCCCGCCACACGGCCTCGGCCGCGAACCGCCAGCCGCTTCGCTACATCCTGTCGTGCGACCCCGAGACCAACGCGAAGATCTTCCCGTGCCTGGCCTGGGCCGCCTACCTCAAGGACTGGCCCGGTCCCGGCCCGGGGGAGCGGCCCACGGCCTACATCGTGATCACCGTGGACACCCGGATCGCCAAGGACTGGTGGTGCGACGACGGCATCGCCGCCCAGACCATGCTCCTGGGCGCCGTGGAGCGCGGCCTCGGGGGCTGCATGATCGGCGCCATCCAGAAGGACCGGCTGCGCGAGGCCCTGGGGATCCCGGAGCACCTCCTCATCCGGCTCGTGCTCGCGCTCGGCAAGCCCGCCGAGACCGTGGTGATCGAGGACCTGGAGCCCGGCGGCGACATCCGGTACTGGCGCGACGAGAAGGGCGTGCACCACGTGCCCAAGCGGCGCCTGGAAGAACTCATCGTGGCCGGTTGACCCCTCGGCCGTCGGCTTGATAGAAGGGCCCCTCGTTTCGGCGGGGGGCCTTTCGTTCTCGTTGGGGCCGGTGGCGCGAAGGAGGGAGACGATGAGGAAAGCGGTGGCGGGGATCGCGGTGGTGGCCGTGGCTGTGGCGGGGTCGGCCTGGGCGCTGCGGGGCGAGGTGGAGTTGACACGCGCCCGCCGGGGCGTGGTGGTGTTGCCCCATCGGAAGCACGTGGAGGAGTGGGGCGTGGAGTGCGACCGGTGCCACCACAACATCGCGATGATCCGGCAGGGCCAGACGAACTGCCAGGGATGCCACCTGAACCTCCAGCACGAGGGGCTGTGCCACGACTGCCACCTCTCGAACCGCGAAGACGGGTACGCCGAGAGGTACACGGCCCTCAAGAAGAAGCTCGGGGTGCAGAAGATCCCGACGCTCTTCAAGGCGTTCCACGGGCTGTGCCGGGGGTGCCACGCCGAGGTGAACGAGAAGGAGGGGAAGAAGGCGCCCTACGAGTGCGGGGGGTGCCACAAGGGGTGAGCGGGTGCCGTTGTTGCTCCCCCTCCCCCTGTCCCCCTCCCACCAGGGGAGGGGGAACCGCTTCCCGGCGGCTGGAACGCCGGCCGTCTGTCTCCCTCTCCCCCCGAGGGGGAGAGAGCCGGGGTGAGGGGGGTCACGGGCGCGAATCACCCCCTGCAGGTCGGGAG
>CAZUYO010000397.1:0-2727 GCA_964624725.1 uncultured Thermodesulfobacteriota bacterium | reverse complement strand
GACCGTAGACCGCCGACCGTAGACTGCCTTAAAGGAGGAAACCCCATGCTGAGCCAAACCGTGCAAGACGCCCTGAACGAGCAGATGAAAAACGAGTTCTTCTCGGCCTATCTGTACCTGGCCATGGCGGCCTACTGCGAGGCCGAGGACCTGCCGGGGTTCGGCAGCTTTTTCCGGGTGCAGGCCCTGGAGGAGCTGACCCACGCCGACAAGATCTACCGGTACCTGTGCGAGGCCGGGGGCCGGGCCCGGATGGCCGCGATCCCGGAGCCCAAGAACGACTACGCGTCGCTGACCGAGGTGTTCGAGTACGGGCTCGACCACGAGCGAAGCGTGACCCAGATGATCAACAAGCTCACCGACCTGGCCATCGCCGAAAGCGACCACGCCACCCGGATCTTCCTCCAGTGGTTCGTGACCGAGCAGGTGGAGGAGGAGGCGAACTTCTCGGCCTGGCTCGCCAAGGTGCGCCGGGTCGAGGGCGACGGCCGGGGCCTCCTCATGCTCGACCAGGAGGCCGGCCAGCGGGTGTTCACCCCCCCGGCCCAGGGCGAGTAAGCCCCCCGCGGCGGCCCGGGTCCCGGCGGGGCCCGGGCCGCTTCCGGCGCCATGACCGACTCCCCCCCGTTCCTTCCCACCGATTTCCACGCCGGCCTGCTGGACGCCGTGGACGACGCCGTGTTCGTCCACCACCCGGCCGACGGCCGCATCCTCTACGTGAACCGGGCCGCCTGCGAGCTCTACGGGTGGTCCCGGGACGAGATGCTCGACCTCCAGATCGGCGACCTGAGCGAGGGCACGCCTCCCTACTCCCAGGCGGACGCCGCGGCTTGGGTCCGGAAGACCCGCCTCGAGGGTCCCCAGCGGTTCGAGTGGAGGGCCCGGGCCCGGGACGGGCGGCTTTTCTGGGTGGAGGTGTGTCTGCGCCGGGCCGAGGTCCGGGGCGCCGACCTCGTGGTGGCGAGCGTCCGGGACATCGACGAGGCCAAACGGGTGCGGGACGAGCTCAGCCTGGCCCGGGAGCGGATGAACGCGGCCTTCGAGCACGCCCCCGTGGGGATGAGCATCGCGAGCCCCGAGGGGGTGTTCCTGCGGGTGAACCCGGCCCTGTGCCGCATGCTGGGGCGCAGCCGGGAGGAGCTCGTGGGGAGCACGTTCGACCGCTACACCCACCCCGAGGACCGGGGGGTGAGCCGGGAGTGCCTGGAACGGCTCGTGGCCGGCGAGGTGCCCTTCTACAGCCTCCGGAAGCGCTATGTGCGCCCCGACGGCACCGACGCCTGGGTCGAGACCCACGCGTCGCTGGTGCGCGACGCCGAGGGGAGGCCGCTCCACGTGCTGTGCCAGATGGTGGACCTCTCGCTCCAGCGGGCGGCCGAGGTGGAGCGCGAAAAGCTCCAGCACCGGCTGCGGCGCTCCCAGCTCCTGGAGGCCATGGGCCGGCTCGCGGCCGGGGTGGCCCACGAGTTCAACAACATCCTGGGGAGCATCCTCGGCGCCGCCTACGTGGGGCGGCTCGACCTTCCGGCCACGAGCCCGGCCCGGGAGGAGTTCGACCGGATCGCCGGGCTGTGCAAGCGGGGGGGCGAGATCACCCAGCGGCTCCTGGCCGTGGCCCGGCGCGAGGCGGGGCCCCCCGGGGCGGCCTCGGCCGGGGAGTGTCTCGAGGAGATCCGGGTGCTCCTGGAGCACACGCTCCCGAAGACCATCGCCCTGCGGTTGGAGGTGGAGCCCGGCCTCCCGCCGGTGGCCGCGGACGCGGCGGGGCTCACCTCGGTGCTCCTGAACCTGTGCCTCAACGCCCGCGACGCCATGCCCCGGGGGGGCACCCTGCGGATCCGGGCCGCCCGAGGCGACCGAGACGGCTCCCGGGGCGTGGCGATCGAGGTCCAGGACACCGGTGCCGGGGTGGCGCCCGAGATCCGGGACCAGATTTTTGAGCCGTTCTTCACCACCAAATCCGAGGGCCACGGCGCCGGGCTGGGGCTGGCCGAAGCCCACGCCTCGGTGAGCGCGTGGGGGGGAGACCTGGACCTTGCGGCCACGGGCCCGGGGGGAAGCACGTTCCGGGTGTGGCTGCCCGAGGCCACCGGGGAGCCCGAGGAGCCGGCGCCCGCGCCGCCGCGGCAGGAGCCCGGCCATCCCCTGACCCCCGCTCCGGTGCTCGTGGTGGAGGACGAGGAGGGGGTCGGGGACCTCGTGGAGGTGGTCCTCTCCCGGTCCGGGTACCGGGTGGAGCGGACCCGCACGGGGCTCGAGGCCCTGGAGCGGCTGCGCCAGGGGGAGTCCCCGGGGCTCCTGGTGCTCGACCTCATCCTCCCCGAGTTCGACGGGACCCGCCTCTACCGGGTGGTGCGGGGGCTCCTGCCCGAGCTGCCGGTGGTCGTGATCACGGGCCGGGAGGACCTGGCCGCCAAGGCCGTGCCGCCGGGCTGCCCGGTGCTCGCAAAACCCTTCGGCGGCGACGAGTTCCTGCGGGCGGTGGAGGAGGCCCTCCGGCCGGCCGAGCCGGCAAGAGGCGCGGGCCCCTGAGGTCTCCGATGTCCCTCCGGTCGTTCCCGAGATTCGCACCCATGCGCCGTCTGATCGCCCTGCTCCTCCTGACCCTCACCCCGCTTGTCGCCGCGGCGGCCGGGCCGGTCCACCACGAGCTGCGGGTCCGGCTCGACCCCGTGGCCGGCACCCTGGAGGCCGAGGACCGGGTCGGCCTGCCCGGGGCCGTCCGGG
>CAZUYO010000396.1:0-2728 GCA_964624725.1 uncultured Thermodesulfobacteriota bacterium | reverse complement strand
TCGCCGGACTACAGGGCCTCGGCCAGCTTCCGGCCGTAGGCCACGCAGGTTTCCAGATCCTCGGCCGAGGGCACGAGCTGGACGCGCAGGGGCTCCTCGGGCACCCGGAACTTGAGGCCCCGCATCCGCTCGGCCAGCATCTTCGGTCCCTCGCCGCTCCACCCGTAGGAGCCGAAGGCGGCGCCGAGCTTCCCCTTCACCCGGATGGTGGACATCGACGCCAGGAGCTCCCAGGCCTGTTCCAGGGCGTCGGCGTTGATGGTGCACGAGCCCACGGCCACGCCGTCGGCCGCCTCGATCTCGTCCAGGACGGCCTGGAAGTCCACCCCCACCAGGTCGAACACCTCCACGTCCGCCCCGCCCTCCCGGGCCCCCTTGGCGATGGCCCGGGCCATGGCCTCGGTGTTCCCGTAGGAGCTGGCGTAGAACACCAAAAGCCGCTTGCGGTCCCGCGGGGCCGGCGGCGCGCTCCACTGCCGGTACTTCTCCAGGTACTCCCCGATCCGGGCCCGGAGGATCGGCCCGTGGCTGGGACAGACCACGTTGAGATCGAGCCCCTCGATTTTCTCCAGCCCCCGGCGCACGTGCTCCTTGAAGGGCCGCATGATGACCTGGAAGTAGTACCGGAACGCGTACTCGTAGTTGTCGACGAGGTCGTTGAAGAGCCGGTCGTCGCAGTAGTGGGCCCCGAGGAAATCGCACGAAAAGAGCACCCCGTCCTCGGGCACGTAGGTGAACATGGTGTCGGGCCAGTGGAGAAAGGGGGCCAGGAGGAACCGGAGGGTCCTGCCCCCCAGGTCGATCTCCTGGCCGTCCGTCACCACCATGGGGGAGACGTCCCGGTTGAGGATCTGCCGCAGAAACACGCTCCCCGGCTTCGTGACCACCACCTGGGCCTTGGGGGCCCGCTCCAGGAGCGCCCCCAGGGCGCCCGAGTGGTCGGGCTCCAGGTGGTTCAAGACGACGTAGTCGATCCGGCCGGGGTCCACCGCCTGGGAGAGGGTTTCCAGGAACTTCTCGGTGAACCGCCCCTTGGCCGTCTCGACGAGCGCCGTCTTCTCGGCCCCCTCCACCAGGTACGCGTTATAGGTGGTGCCCTGCTCGGCCCGCATGATCACATCGAAGATGCGAAGCTGCGGGTCCAGGACGCCCACCCAGCGGATTCCGGGTACGATCTCCACCGGCTGCATCACATCTCCTCGAACATGTCCTTTTCGGCGCCGCAGTCCGGGCAGGTCCAGTCGTCGGGCAGGTCCTCGAACGCGGTGCCGGGCTGGACGCCGTTGTCCGGATCGCCCTTGGCGGGGTCGTACACGTAGCCGCACACGGTGCACTGGTACTTCTTCATGTCGCTTCCTCCTTCGTCGGGGGAAAGGGTTCGTCCGCCGGCCGCCTGCCGGCGGCGAGGGGCAAGGATTACACTGGGAAACGGAGTGCGCAAGTCACGGATCGAATTTTGGGCGGGGCAGCCGGGCTGCGTGGCGGCCAGGCGGCCCCCCCAGGATTCCTGCCCTGTGGCCGGGCCCGCCCCCGCACAGTCGGCGCGGTTTCCGGGAACCGGGTCCCGGCACCGGATCCCGCCGGGGCGCTAGCCGCTGTCCGGCCTCTCCTCCTCCCGAGCCCGCCGGCGGACCCGGAAGAAGTCGTAGGCGGCCCAGGGCAACAGCAGGGCGCTCGCGATCCGGTTGAACGTTTGGTGCTCGAGCATCTCGGGGTTGGTGGTGATCCATCCGTCCCACAGGCACCACAGGCCGAAGGCCGCCAGAAGCACCGGGAAGACGTAGGGGTTCACCCGCGGGGGTGCGGAGTTCGGTTCGCCCATCGGGGTTCTCCTGGGGCCGGACGGGCCCGGATCACAGATCCACGATCATGTCGGCCTCGCTGCCGCAGTTCACGCAGGTGAAGGTGCGCTTCTCGCGCCTTTTCGGGGGCCCCTCGGGCTCCCCTTGGGTCTCCACGGGCACCACCTCGCACACCACGGTCATCTCGGCCTCGTTGCCGCATTTCTCGCAACGGCACACCTCTTTGCGGATCACCTTCTCGTCCATGCCTACCTCCTCTCGTCCCAAACGCCGTCGGGCCCATTCTACCGAAAACCAAACCCGTGCCAAGCGCCGTGTCGCTGAAAGGCCCCCTGGGCGTCCCGCGATGCTCCGCGTACCCGGGGAGTTCCGCCCCGCCGGAACCCGTGCGCGCCCCCGGGCGGGACGCTCCTCCGATCCACCGGGACCGGAGCATCGGGGCGCGCCTTGAAGCCCCGGAAATGGGCGTGCTATAAGGCCCTTTTCCACGGAGGAGCGCCATGAAACCGTTTCGGATCCCGACCCTCTTCCTCCTTGCCGCCCTGGTGATGCCGCCCGCGAGCGCCCGGGCCCAGTACGACCTGCACCTGCACGTGCCGGAGAGGTCGTTCTCGACCCTGGGGCTTCCGCTGGCGACCGCCGGCGTCAACGGCTTTGCGGCCGACGGGGCGAACCGGGTGTGGGTGGCCACCCCCAGCGGCATCACGGCCCTCGCCCCGGCGGCGGGCGCGGACCCGGCCCAACCCGCCACCCTGTTCGGCCGGGCCACCTTCTTTCCGTTTCGGCAAACCGACGGTCTCCTCTCCGACACCGCGACGGCCGTGACCTTCGCCCAGATCGGAAACGACGAGTACTTTTTCGCCGGATTCACCACGGGCCTCCAGTACGGCCGGGTGCTTTCGACCTCGGGGCTTTCGCTCCCCCAA
>CAZUYO010000395.1:0-2744 GCA_964624725.1 uncultured Thermodesulfobacteriota bacterium | reverse complement strand
ACAAAGGAGCTTTCGTTGAAGGGCGACATCAAGGATCCGAATCTGAAGGAGTTGGGGGTCAAGCGCATCCTGTGGGCCGACCGGCAGATGCCGGTGCTCGCGAAGATCCGGGAGCGGTTCGAGAGGGAGAAGCCGCTCGCGGGCCGGCGGATGAGCGCGTGCCTGCACATCACCACCGAGACGGCGAACCTGGCCCGGACCCTGAAGGCGGGGGGCGCGGACCTGGTGCTGTGCGCCTCGAACCCCCTTTCGACCCAGGACGACGTGGCCGCGGCCCTGACGCTGGAGTTCGGGATCCCGACCTACGCGATCCGGGGTGAGGACCGCGACACCTACTACGCGCACATCCGGGCGGCGGTGGAGCACCGGCCCGACGTCACGATGGACGACGGGGCGGACCTGGTGAGCGTGATCCACTCGGACTACCCGGAACTCCACGACCAGGTGGTGGCGAGCATGGAGGAGACCACCACGGGGGTGATCCGGCTGCGGGCCATGGAGCAGGACGGGGCGCTCAAGTTCCCGGTGGTGGCCGTGAACGACGCCGACTGTAAGCACCTCTTCGACAACCGCTACGGCACGGGCCAGTCCACCATCGACGGGATCCTCCGGGCCACAAACGTGCTCTTGGCCGGGAAGACCTTCGTGGTGGCGGGCTACGGGTGGTGCGGCCGTGGGGTGGCGAACCGGGCCCGGGGTCTGGGGGCCCGGGTGGTGGTGACCGAGGTGGAGCCCCTGCGGGCCCTCGAGGCCGTGATGGACGGGTTCGAGGTGATGCCGATGGCGGAGGCGGCGCGGATCGGGGACGTGTTCTGCACGCTGACGGGCGACATCCACGTGCTGCGGCGCGAGCACTTCGAGGTGATGAAGAACGGGGCCATCGTCGCCAATTCGGGCCACTTCAACGTGGAGATCGACATCCCGGCCCTGGAGGGGCTGGCCGAGCGGGTGGAGAAGGACGTGCGGCCCAACGTGGACGCCTACGTGCTCGCCGACGGCCGGGAGATCTACCTCCTGGGCGAGGGCCGGCTCATCAACCTGGCGGCGGCCGAGGGGCACCCGGCGAGCGTGATGGACATGAGCTTCGCGGTGCAGGCGCTCACGACGGAGTGGGCCATAAAGAACGCGGGCACGCTCGAGCCCCGGGTGTACACGGTGCCCCGGGAGATCGACGCGTGGGTGGCGAAGCTCAAGCTCGAGACCATGGGCGTGGCCATCGACACCCTGACCGCCGAGCAGCAGAAGTACCTGAGTTCCTGGGAGATGGGCACGTAGAAAGCGGCGGTGGGCCGTTCGTTGGGTGGACCGCCGCAGGCCGCCGGTCGTTCGTCGATCGCTATGAAACACCGGCGAACCACGACCTGCGGTGCGTGACGAACGGCCTTCTCGCTTTCCAGCTTTCCAGCTTCCCAGCTTCCCAGCCTTCTAGCCTTCTAGCCTTCTAGCTTTCCGGCCTTCTGGCTTCGAAAACGGAGGAACCGCCTTGTCTCAGGTGATCCAGTTCGATCCGCCGGCTTCGGGGAGCCCCATCGAGAAGGGGCCCGACGGCCGGCTCAAGGTGCCCAACGACCCCATCATCCCGTTCATCGAGGGCGACGGTACCGGCCCCGACATCTGGCGGGCGGCGCGCCGGGTGTTCGACCGGGCCGTGGAGCTCGCCTACGGCGGCGAGCGCAAGGTGTGCTGGTACGAGGTGTTCGCCGGGGAGAAGGCCTTCGACCGGTTCGGCGAATGGCTCCCGGCGGCGACCCTCGAGGCGATCAAGCGCTACCGGGTGGCGATCAAGGGGCCGCTGACGACCCCGGTGGGCGGCGGCATCCGAAGCCTCAACGTGACCCTGCGCCAGGAGCTCGACCTCTACGCCTGCGTGCGGCCGGTGCGCTACATCCGGGGCGTGCCCTCGCCCATGCGCGAGCCCGAGAAGGTCGATGTGGTCATTTTCCGGGAGAACACCGAGGACGTGTACGCGGGCATCGAGGCACCGGCCGGGAGCCCCGAGGCCCGGGAGCTCATCGAATTTTTGATGATCAAATGGAACCGGCGCATCCCCGACGACGCCGGGGTCGGGATCAAGCCGATCAGCCGCGAGCGCACCCGGCGGCTCGTGCGCATGGCCATCCGGTACGCCCTCGAGAACAACCGGGATTCCGTGACCCTGGTCCACAAGGGCAACATCATGAAGTTCACCGAGGGGGCGTTCAAGGAGTGGGGGTACGAGGTCGCCCGGGAGGAGTTCGGCGACGTCACCATCACCGAGGAGGAGCTCTGGGAGAAGTACGAGGGCGTCCATCCCACGGGCAAGATCGTGATCAAGGACCGGATCGCCGACGCCATGTTCCAGCAGCTCCTGCTGCGGCCGGACGAGTACGGGGTGCTCGCCATGCCGAACCTGAACGGCGACTACATGTCCGACGCGGCCGCGGCCCAGGTGGGCGGGCTCGGCATGGCGCCGGGCGCGAACATCGGCGACGAGTACGCGGTGTTCGAGGCCACCCACGGCACGGCCCCCAAATACGCCGGCCAGGACAAGGTGAACCCGAGCTCCGTGATCCTTTCGGGCGCCATGATGTTCGACCACCTGGGCTGGCACCGGGTGGGCCAGCTCATCCACGAGGGCATCGCCCGGGCGGTGGCCCACAAGCAGGTGACCTACGACCTGGAGCGCCAGATGGAGGGGGCCACCTGCCTCAAGTGCTCCGAGTTCGCCGAGGCCATCTGCTCCTTCATGGAACAGGAGGCGTGAG
>CAZUYO010000394.1:0-2757 GCA_964624725.1 uncultured Thermodesulfobacteriota bacterium | reverse complement strand
ATCTCCCGGGCGGCCTGGAGGGCGGCCCGGCCGGAGCGGATGCCCCGCTCCAGGGCCCAGCGCTCGGCCTGGGTCTCCCACCCGGGGGGCGGCTCCACCCCGAAGGCCCGCAGGTGCCGGGCCACGGCCTCGCGGTAGGTGGCCGGGTCGAAGGGGTAGAACCCCAGGGAGAGCCCGAACCGGTCGGCCAGGCTGATCGCCTCGGCCACGCCCTCCTGGGGGTGGATCTCGCCGTCGTTGGGGAACCGCTCGGGCACGAGATGGCGGCGGTTCGAGGTGGCCACCACCAGGGTGTTCTCGGGCCGTGCCCGGATCCCCCCCTCCAGGAGCACCTTGAGTTCCCGGTACCGGTCGTCGGTGCCGGCGAAGGAGAGGTCGTCGAGGTACACGACCCAGCGCCGCGGGTCGGCCGCAAGGCCCTCGAGGAGCGCCGGGAGTTCCGGGATCCGCGGTTCGGGCACCTCCACCAGGGCGAGGTCGGGAAACGCCCGGAACAGGGTGCGGACGAGCGAGGATTTGCCCGTGCCCCGGTCGCCCCACAGGAGCACGTCGTGGGCCGGGGCGCCGGCCAGGAACCGCTCCACGTTGGCGTAGAAGGCCGCCTTCTGGCGGTCCATGCCGAGGAGGAGGTCGGGGTCCACCTCGGCCACCCGGCCGACCGGCACGAACCGGCCCTGCCACACGAAGGCGCGGGCCCCGGGGTCCGGGGGGGCGGCCGCGCCGGGTTCGGGGCCGCCGAGAAGCTGGGCGATGCGGTCGAGTTTTTCCAGAAGGGCTTGGATGGTGTCGGTCATGGGGGATCCGTTGGGACGTTAGGACGTTGGGACGTGCGGACGCGCGGACGCGCGGACGTCAGCCCGGCTTCTCCGAGGAGGGGCCTGGAGATCCCCGGGCCTCGGCCGCGGCTTTGAACTTCCGGAGTTGGGCCTCGTAGTAGGCGCGGTTCGACCGGGCCCGGGCCAGGGCCGCCCGGGCGGCCTCCACCGCCCCCGGGAAATCGCGGACCCGGAACCGCGCCTCGGCCAGGGTGTCGAGGATGTGGGGGTCGGGCTTGAGGCGCACGGCCATCTCGGCCAGGGCCAGGGCCCGTTCGGGCCGGTACCGCGACGGGTCCTTCGTTGTGACGTACATCCAGGCCAGGTTGTTCAGGGCCTCGGCGTTCTTAGGATCGAGCCGGATCACCCGGAGGTAGGCCTCCTCGGCCTTCGCCTCGTCCCCCGCCTCGTAGTAAAGGTTTCCCAGCGTGAACCAGGCCGAGGCGTCCCGGGGGTCTTTCTCCACCCGGTGCCGAAGCCCCTGCTCGGCCACGAACCGGTTGAGCCCCCGGTCCAGGGGGCCCGTGTGGAGGGCCACGGCGAGGCCGCCCACGAGCACGACCCCCGCGCCGATGGCCGCCACCAGCCGCCGCACCCTGCGGTGATGGGCCCGGCCCACCGCCGGGTCCCGGGCGGCGGCCCAGAGGAAGGCCACCCGCTCGGCGATGGAGCCGTGGTGCCAGCTCGGCAGGTCCCGGATGTCCCCCGAGTACCGGGCCACCCGCTCCAAGGCCGACACGACCGGCTCGGGCCGGCCCAGGGCCTCCAGGGAGTAGAGGTCGGCCTGGCGCTCGAAGGCCCGGCTCAACCGGCCGAAGATCCCGCGGAAATACGCCACGAGGAGCGCCAAAAGCCCCGCCGTGGTCGAGGCCGAGACGATCAGGTCGGCCCGGGGGTTCCGGAGGAACTGGGGGTCGGCGATGCCCCACCCCGCGAGGGCGGCCTCCACCAGCCGGAAGAACACGGCCACGAGCCCCACGTACCCCACGAAGAAGAAGAGGTAGATCCACAGGTGGCGGTGGCGCACGTGGCCGGCCTCGTGGGCCACCACCCCCTCGATCTCCTCCGGCGGGAGGATCTCGGCCAGGGCCGGGGTGATCAGGAGGTACCGGTACCGGGGCACGAGGCCCACGATGCCGGCCGTCAGGACCCGGCCCTCCAGGAGCGGCCAGTAGAGCATCTCGGCCACCCGGAGCCCGAGCCGGTCCGACAGGGCCTGGAGCCGGTCGCGCAACGGGCCGGGCTCGATGGGCTGGCACCCCCACATGGCCTTGACGAGGGCCGGCAGGAAGATCCCCAGGAGCGCGAGGAACGCCGGCGCGTAGAGGAGTTGGAGCAGGGGGTTCCCTTCGAGGGCCGCGTACCCGGCCGGCCACAGGGCCCGGAGGGCGTCCGAGAGCGCCATGAGCACGACCCACGGCGCGAGCACGGGCAGCTCCATGCGCGCGTGGGACCACACGAACCGCGCCCGGCTGCGGCTTCCCCCCAGGAGCACCCCGTGCAGGGGGTAGGCCTCCCACCACAGGATCCCCAGAAGCGCCACGAACGGCAGGATCCCGAGCACGCTGGCCAGCATCTCGGAGCGGCCGGCGGCCGGCTGCACCACGAGCCCCACGTAGTCGGTGGCGTAGCACACGGCCGCGAAGGGCACCAGCATGACCGCCTGGTAGGTCTGCACGAGCCCGGGGAAGAGGGCCCGGAGGTGGCCGGCCTCGGCCTCGTCGTGCAGGGCCTGGGCCATGAGCCGCCGGAACCGCCACCGAAGGGCGGCCCAGGTCACCACCGGATAGAGCACCATGTGCCCGGCCGCCGACAGGGTCCAGACCGGCTCCCCGCCCCGGGGGGCCAGGGCCTGGATCGCGATCGCAATCAGGAATACGAGAACGTTTCCGTACATGGCGGGGCGCATTGTACCCGCAACCCGGGGGGGTGTCGCCAGGGG
>CAZUYO010000393.1:0-2764 GCA_964624725.1 uncultured Thermodesulfobacteriota bacterium | reverse complement strand
GAGCCGCCTCGCCCCTGAATTCTGCCCCCTGGTACGAGGGCCGCTCCCACAAGGTAGGCACCGGCGCCAACGCTCGAATCACCGAAGCTTTTCGCGTCCCAGCGTCCTAGCGTCCTAGCGTCCCAGCGTCCGAGCGTCGATACCCCGCCACCCGGGCGCGGCCGTCGGGCATGACCTCCACGAGCACGATCGACCCCGGCTGGGGGTACCCGTCGGGGATGCCGCAGGGCTGGAGGGCCGCCTTCCGCCGCGGGGCCAGGGGCAGGCCGGAAAGCCGCATCACCAGAAACGCGAGCGGGTCGCCGTGGGTCACGGCGGCCACCGCGGCCCCGGGCCGCCGCCGGGCCATGCGCCGCAGGAACCGCTCCATCCGGTCGGCCACGCCGCCGGGCTGCTCGAACCCGGGTCCCGACCCGGTGTAGAAATCCTCCCCCGCGGCCCGGGCCTCGGCCAGGGGCCGGCCCTCGAAGGGGGTTCGGACCTCGTGGAGGAGCCGGGAGATCCGGAGCCGGAGGCCCGGGTGGCGGGCCAGGATCTCCCGGGCCGTCTGGCGCGCCCGAAGGAGCGGGCTCGCCCAGACCTCGGCCAGGGGCTCCGCCGCCAACGTCTCGGCCGCCCGCCGCGCCTGCTCCCTCCCCTCGGGGCTCAGGCCGAACCGGGGCAGCCGGCCGTAGAGGACGCGGCCGGGGTTTGCCACCCTGCCGTGGCGCACCAGGAACACCCGGGTGGGACGGGGCTCCCTCTCCATGACTCCTCCTTGACGGGCGGCCGGCACCTCTGCTACCCACAACCGACCCGCTGGATGTCTTCCCCCGAACGGAAAGGATAACGTACCGTGGCGCTCGCGAACGAACACTACCTCAAGCTCAAGGCCGGCTACCTCTTTCCCGAGATCGCCCGCCGGGTGAACGCCTTCGCCCAGGCCCACCCGGAGGCCCGGATCATCCGCCTCGGCATCGGCGACGTCACCCGGCCGCTGGTGCCGGCCGTGGTCGAGGCCTTCCACGCGGCCGTGGACGAGATGGCCCGGCCCGAGACGTTCCGCGGGTACGGCCCCGAGCAGGGCTACCCCTTCCTGATCGACGCGATCCGGGAGAAGGCCTACGCCCCCCTGGGGGTGGACCTGCGGCCCAGCGAGATCTTCATCTCCGACGGGTCGAAGTGCGACACCGCGAACATCCTCGACATCTTCGGCCTGGAGAACCGGGTGGCCATCTGCGACCCGGTCTACCCGGTCTACAACGACACCAACGTGATGGCCGGCCGCACCGGCCCGGCCGACGAGCGGGGGTATTACGAGGGCATCGTGTACCTGCCCTGCACGGCCGAAAACGCCTTCATCCCCGAACTGCCCCGGGAGCGGGTGGACCTGGTGTACCTGTGCTACCCCAACAACCCCACGGGCGCCGTGGCCACCCGGGAGCAACTGGCCCGGTGGGTGGAGTACGCCCTGGAGCACGACGCCGTGATCCTCTTCGACGCGGCCTACGAGGCGTTCATCACCGAGCCGGGCATCCCCCACTCCATCTACGAGATCCCCGGGGCCAAGCGCTGCGCCATCGAGTTCCGGAGCTTTTCCAAAACGGCCGGGTTCACGGGGGTCCGCTGTGCGCTCACCGTGGTGCCCGAGGACCTCACGGCCCGCACCTCCGCGGGCGAGCGGGTGAGCCTCAACAAGCTCTGGAACCGCAGGCAGTCCACCAAGTTCAACGGGGTGAGCTACCCGGTGCAGCGGGCCGCGGCCGCCGTGTACTCCGACGAGGGGTGGGCCCAGGTGAGCCGGGAGATCGCCTACTACATGGAGAACGCCCGGATCATCCGCGAGGGGCTCGCCGCGGCCGGCATCACCTGCTACGGCGGGGTGAACGCGCCCTACATCTGGCTCAAAACCCCCGACGGGCTCACGAGCTGGGAGTTCTTCGACCGGCTCCTGGAGGAGTGCCACGTGGTGGGCACGCCCGGGAGCGGGTTCGGGCCGAGCGGGGAGGGGTACTTCCGGCTCTCGGCCTTCGGCGAACGGGCCAACGTGGAGGAGGCCGTGGGCCGGATCCGGGAGCGGTGGGGCCGATGAACTCCGGCCCGCGCAAGGCCGTGGTGCTCCTGAGCGGGGGCCTCGACTCGGCGACCTGCCTCGCCGTGGCCCGGGCCGAGGGGTACGCCTGCCACTGCCTGAGCTTCGCCTACGGCCAGCGCCACGGCGTGGAACTCGAGGCGGCCCGGCGGGTGGCCGAGGCCCTCGGGGCCGAGGAGCACAAGGTGATCCGGCTCGACCTCCGGGCGTTCGGGGGCTCGGCCCTCACCGACGACATCGAGGTGCCCCGGCCGGCCGACGAGGGCGAGATCGGCCGGGAGATCCCGGTCACCTACGTGCCCGCCCGCAACACCATCTTCCTGTCGTTCGGGCTCGCCTGGGCCGAGGTGCTCGGGGCCTTCGACCTCTTCATCGGCGCGAACGCCCTCGACTACTCTGGGTACCCCGACTGCCGGCCGGAGTTCCTGGAGGCGTTCGAGCGGGTGGCGAACCTGGGCACCAAGGCCGGGGTCGAGGGCCACCGGTTCCGGATCCACGCCCCGCTGCTGCGGCTCACCAAGGCCGAGATCATCCGCAAGGGGATCGCGCTCGGGGTGGACTACGGCCTCACGCACTCGTGCTACGACCCGGACCCCGAGGGCCGGGCCTGCGGCGCGTGCGACAGCTGCCTGTTGCGGAAGAAGGGGTTTCGGGAGGCGGGGGTCCCCGACCCGACCCGGTACCGGGAGTGCT
>CAZUYO010000392.1:0-2778 GCA_964624725.1 uncultured Thermodesulfobacteriota bacterium | reverse complement strand
TTGGAAAGCTAGACGGCTACGGATTCCGACCTTCCGTCCCGCCGGGGGCGGCAACGCGGTGGGTCGGCCTTCGCATCCCCCGGCGGCGAAACGGCTTCCGGGGCGTTCATTGTATCCGCCGGGGCTTCGAAACGAAACAGGGGACCCCCGCGGGGTCCCCTGGTTGCGTTCTCGCCCCCCCAAGGGGTGCGCCTACTTCACCTCTTCGAAGTCGGCGTCCACCACCCCCTCGTCGCCGCCCGATCCGGCGGAGCCCCCGGCCTGCGCCCCGGCCTCTTGGCCCCCCTGGGAGGCGGCGGTCCGCTTGTACATCTCCTCGGCCAGCTTGTGGGAGGCCTGGGTCAGCCGCTCGAAGGCGCTCTTGATCCGGCCGATGTCCTCGGCCTTGAGGGCCTCCTTGGCCTCACCCAGGGCCGACTCCACCTCGGAGCGCTGGGCCGCGTCGAGCTGGTCGCCGAACTCCTTGAGGCTCTTCTCGGTGGAGTACACCAGCCCGTCGAGGCGGTTTCGCTCCTCGGCGAGCTCGCGCTTGCGGCGGTCCTCCTCGGCGTGGGCCTCGGCGTCGCGCACCATCCGCTGGATCTCCTCCTCGGAGAGCCCCGACGAGGCCTTGATCTCGATGGACTGCTCCTTGCCCGTGGCCAGATCCTTGGCCGAGACGTGCAGGATGCCGTTGGCGTCGATGTCGAAGGTGACCTCGATCTGGGGCACCCCCCGGGGCGCCGGCGGGATGCCCACCAGCTCGAACCGGCCGATGGTCTTGTTGTCGCGGGCCATCTCCCGCTCGCCCTGGAGCACGTGGATCGACACCGCGGTCTGGTTGTCCTCGGCCGTGGAGAAGATCTGGCTCTTCCGGCACGGGATCGTGGTGTTGCGCTCGATGATCTTCGTGAACACCCCGCCCAGGGTCTCGATGCCGAGGCTCAGGGGCGTGACGTCCAGCAGGAGCACGTCCTTCATCTCGCCGGCCAGCACCGCGGCCTGGATGGCGGCGCCGATCGCCACCACCTCATCGGGGTTCACGCCCTTGTGGGGCTTCTTGCCGAAGATCTTCTCGACCCGTTCCTGGACCGCTGGCATCCGGGTCATACCGCCCACCAGGATGACGTCGTCGATCTGGGACGGGGTGAGCCCCGCGTCCTTGAGGGCCTGGCGGCACGGCGGCTCCAGCTTGTCCAGGAGGTCGGCGCACAGCTGCTCCACCTTGGCCCGGGTCAGCCGGATGTTCAGGTGCTTCGGCCCGCTCTGGTCGGCCGTGATGAAGGGCAGGTTGACCGTGGTCTCGGTCATGGAGGAGAGCTCCATCTTGGCCTTCTCCGCGGCCTCCTTGAGCCGCTGGAGCGCCATGGGGTCGCCCCGCAGATCGATGCCCTGCTCCTTTTTGAACTCGTCGGCCAGGTAGTCGATGATCCGCTTGTCGAAGTCCTCGCCGCCCAGGAAGGTGTCGCCGTTGGTGGCCTTGACCTCGAACACCCCTTCCCCGAGTTCGAGGATCGAGATGTCGAAGGTGCCGCCGCCCAGGTCGAACACGGCGATCTTCTTCTCCCCCTCCTTGTCCAGCCCGTACGCCAGGGCCGCGGCGGTGGGCTCGTTGATGATCCGCTTCACCTCGAGCCCGGCGATCCGGCCGGCGTCCTTGGTGGCCTGGCGCTGGCTGTCGTTAAAGTAGGCCGGCACCGTGATCACGGCCTCGGTCACCGGCTCGCCCAGGTAGTCCTCGGCGGTCTGCTTCATCTTCTGGAGGATCCACGCCGAGATCTCGGCCGGGCTGTACTTCTTGCCCCGCACCTCCACCCAGGCGTCGCCGTTGGTCCCCTCCACGATCGTGTAGGGGACCATCTTCTTGTCCTTCTCCACCTCGGGGTCTGTGTATTTGCGGCCGATCAGCCGCTTGATCGCGAAAACCGTGTTGGCCGGGTTGGTCACCGCCTGGCGCTTGGCCGCCTGGCCCACCAGGCGCTGGCCGTCCTCCGCGATCGCGACCATGCTGGGGGTGGTCCGGTTGCCCTCCGCGTTGGGGATCACGGTGGGCTCGCCGTTCAGCACCACCGCCACCACGCTGTTCGTGGTCCCCAGGTCGATTCCGATGATTTTGCCCATGGGTTTGCCTCCTAAGGAGAAAGTTCGCTATCCGTGGTCTTTTCGCGCCCCCTTGACCGGGGCGCCGGTACCTTAACCATCGCCTTGTGGAGGGGCAACCTTGGTGACCACCACTTTTGCGGGCCGGAGCAACCGACCCTTGAGGCGATACCCCTTCTCGAACACCTGGTGCACCTTGCCGTGCTCCTCGCCTTCCACCTGGGCCATCGCCTCGTGGACGTAGGGGTCGAACGCCTCGCCCTGGCCGGGCACGGGCTCCACCCCGTGCCGGCCCAGCACGTCGTGGAACTGCTGGATCACGTGCCCGAGGCCCTCCAGGAGCCCCTCGAAGCCTTCGGCGCCGGCCTGCTCGGCGTGCTCGACGGCCCGCTCCAGATTGTCGAGAACCGGCAGCAGGTCCTTGAGCAGGGCCTCGCACCCGAACTCGGCGGCTTCCTGCACCCGTCGTTCGGTGCGCTTCTTGTAGTTCTCGAACTCCGCCGCCAGATACAGGAGCTTCTTCTTCGTGTCTTCCAGCTCGGCGGTCACCTGGGCCAGCCGGTCTTCCCCCTCACCCGACGCCTCGCCGGCCTGCGCCTCCGCCGGGCATTCGGCCTCGGACTCCGTCGCGGGGGCGGCCTCTTGCCGCTCCTCGTCACGCTCTTCTGCCATGGTTCGGTTCTCCTCCCAAGGAACTTC
>CAZUYO010000391.1:0-2792 GCA_964624725.1 uncultured Thermodesulfobacteriota bacterium | reverse complement strand
GGAAGGAGGAGACCGTGGAGCGAGTGCTGGAACAACTGGAGGCGCGCCGGGAGGCGCTCCTGGAGGAACTCTTTGCGTTTTTGCGCATCCCCTCGGTGAGCGCCGACCCGGCCCGGGCGGCCGACGTGGCCCGGGCCGCCGAGTGGCTCGCTGGGCGGCTCGCCCGGTCGGGGGTCGAGGCCCGGGCCGAGCCCACCGGGGGCCACCCGGCCGTGGTGGCCGAGTGGCGCGGGGCCCCGGGGGCGCCCACGGTGCTCCTCTACGGCCACTACGACGTGCAGCCCGCCGACCCGGCCGACGGCTGGACCTCGGACCCCTTCGAGCCGGCCGTGCGCGAGGGCCGCATCGTGGCCCGGGGGGCCACCGACGACAAGGGCCAGCTCTTCTGCCACGTGGCCGCCCTGGGCGCCCACCTCGAGGTCCACGGCCGGCTCCCCGTGAACGTGGTGGTCCTGTTCGAGGGCGAGGAGGAGTCGGGGAGCGACCACCTGGAGGCGTTCCTCGAGGCCCACCGGGACCGGTTCCGGTGCGACGCCGTGGTGGTGAGCGACTCGGGCCGGCTCGACCCGGCCGTTCCGGCCATCACCTACGGGCTGCGGGGCCTCGTGTACCTGGAACTCACCGTGCGGGGCCCGAACCGCGACCTCCACTCGGGCTCCTTCGGCGGGGCCGTGGCCAACCCGGCCAACGCCCTGGCGCGGCTCCTGGCCTCGCTCCAGGACGACGCCGGCCGGGTGGCCGTGCCCGGGTTCTACGACCGGGTGCGGCCCCTGGAGGCCTGGGAGCGGGAGGCGTTCGCCCGCCTGCCCTTCGACGAGGAGGCCCTGCGCCGGGACCTCGGGGTGGATGCGCTCGCAGGGGAGCCGGGCTTCACGCCCCTGGAGCGGCTCTGGGCCCGGCCGACCCTCGACGTGAACGGGCTCGTGGCCGGGTACACGGGGGAGGGAGCCAAGACCGTGCTCCCGGCCTGGGCCCGGGCCAAGGTGTCCTGCCGGCTCGTGCCCGACCAGGACCCCGACGAGATCGCCGACCTCCTGGAGGGCTGGCTCGCCCGGCGGGTGCCCGCCGGATGCCGCCTCGAGATCTCCCGCCTCCACGGCGCCCGGCCCGTCTTGGTGCCCACCGAGGGCCCGTTCATGGCCGCGGCCCGCCAGGCCCTGGCCCGGGGGTTCGGCGCCGAGCCCGCCTTCATCCGCGAGGGCGGCTCAATCCCGGTGGTCGAGGCGTTCCAGCGGCTTCTCGGCGCCCCGGTCCTCCTCCTCGGGTTCGGCCGGCCCGACGACCGGGCCCACGGCCCGGACGAGCAGTTCCACCTCGACGACCTCTGGGCCGGCATGCGCACGAGCGCCTGGCTCTGGCCCCTGCTGGGGGAGGTGGGATCGTGACGAAGCCCAGTTTCTGGCAGCGGGTGCGAAAGACCTTCGACCGGGCGGCCCGGCTCACCGCCCACGACCCGTCGCTCCTCGTCCAGATCCGGGAGTGCGACAGCGTCTACCGCGTGAGCTTCCCGGTGCGCCGCGACGACGGCTCGATCGAGGTGGTCCAGGCCTGGCGCGCCGAGCACAGCCACCACAAGCTGCCCACCAAGGGGGGGATCCGCTACTCCATGAACGTCGCCCAGGACGAGGTGATGGCCCTGGCGGCCCTCATGACCTTCAAGTGCGCCGTGGTGGACGTGCCCCACGGCGGGGCCAAGGGCGGGGTCCGGATCGCCCGGCACCGGTACTCCGACGCCGAGATCGAGCGGATCACCCGCCGGTTCGCCTACGAGCTCATCCGCAAAAACTTCATCGGCCCCGGCACCGACGTGCCGGCGCCCGATTTCGGCACCAGCTCCCGGGAGATGGCCTGGATCGCCGACACGTACGGCGCGCTCGCGCCCGACAAGCTCTACTCCCTGGCCTGCGTCACCGGAAAGCCGGTGGGCCAGGGCGGCATCCGGGGCCGCACCGAGGCCACCGGCCGGGGGGTGATGTTCGGGCTCCGGGAGGCGTGCGAGTCGGCCGAGGACCTGCGGGCCGCGGGGCTCGGGCCGGGCCTCGCCGGCAAGCGGGTGGTGGTGCAGGGCCTCGGGAACGTGGGCTACCACGCCGCGAAGTTCCTCGGGGAGGCCGGGGCGGTGATCGTGGGCCTCGCCGAGTACGAGGGCGCGGTCCACAACCCCGACGGGCTCGACGTGGAGGCCGTGGTGGCCCACCGCCGGGAGACCGGCTCGATCCTGGGGTTCCCGGGGGCCGAGGACGTGGTGCCCACGGCCCGGGCCCTGGAACTGCCCTGCGACATCCTGGTGCCCGCGGCCCTGGAGAACCAGATCACGGCCGAGAACGCCCCGCGCATCCAGGCCCGCATCGTGGCCGAGGCGGCCAACGGCCCGGTCACCGACGAGGCCGAGGCGATCCTCCGGGAGCGGGGCGTGTGGATCCTGCCCGACGTGTGGCTCAACGCCGGCGGGGTCACGGTGTCCTATTTCGAGTGGCTCAAAAACCTCTCCCACGTGCGGTTCGGCCGCATGGAGAAGCGGTTCGACGAGGACATCCATCGGGGGCTGGTGGCCGCCCTCGAGCGCATGACCGGCCGGCGGTTCGAGGCGGCCGAGGGCCAGCGGCTGGCCCGGGGGCCGGGGGAGGAGGAGCTGGTGAACGCCGGGCTCGAGGAGACCATGGTGCTGGCGTTCCGGGAGATCCAGGAGACCCGGGCCCGGCTGGGCAAGGGGGTCGATCTTCGGACCGCGGCCTTCGTGCTGGCCATCGACAAGATCGCCGCCTCCTACGAGGCCCTGGGCATCTGGCCGT
>CAZUYO010000390.1:0-2793 GCA_964624725.1 uncultured Thermodesulfobacteriota bacterium | reverse complement strand
AGCGCCGGACGAGCCGATGCCGGCCGTGGGGACTTGACCCGGTTCGGCGGACACCGTGACACTGGGTCGGGGGAGGTGTCGGGGATCCTGAAGTTGAGAAGACCCCGCCCGCCGGGGGGGCAAGACCCGGAGCGTACCCCGGCATGCCCGCGGGGGCCTGTTCGCGCCCCACCGCCCCGCGTGGGCGGCCCGAAGGACCTACCTCCGACCGGGTCCGGGGGCCGACACCGGACCGCCGCGCGCGCGAGGCCCCAGGCGGCCGTTCCAGCGCCCACCCGCCAAGACGGGGCGGGTGGGTGGTGCGAGCGGCGAAGGCGCGGGGCGGCCACCGGCTCATCGAGACGGCGTTAGTTCCCGATTTCGGATTCATGGCGTTTACGGAGACTTTCACATGGTGAATCCGCTGCCGCCGGCGGCCCTGCGCCGCCGGATCGACCCCGCGCAACTGCCCTTCGAGACCACGGCCGAGCTTCCGCCCCGCCGGCGGCCCCTGGGCCAGGAGCGCGCCGTGCGGGCCCTCGAGTTCGGGCTCGAGGTGGAAAGCCCCGGGTACAACATCTTCGTGCTGGGCCCGCCCGGCGCCGGCAAGCGGACGACCGCCCTCGCCCTGGTGGAGGAGGTGGCCCGGGCCCGGCCGGCGCCCGGCGACTGGGTGTACGTGTACAACTTCGCCGACGAGGAAAAACCCCGGGCCATCGAGCTCCCGGCCGGCATGGGCGAGGAGTTCCGGGCCGACATGGAGCGGCTCGTCCAGGCGCTTCGGACCGAGATCCCGAAGGCCCTGGGGGGCGAGGCCTACGAGAAGGAGAAGGCGGCCATCGCCAAGCGCGCCCAGGAGGAGAAGGCCAAGGCCTTCCGGGAGCTCGAGGCGGTGGCCAACGAGCGCGGCTTCCTGGTGCAGCGAAGCGCCGAGGGGCTTGCCCTCGTCTACACCCACGAGGGCTCGCCGGTGAGCCAGGAGGACTTCGAGCGGCTTCCCGAGGAGGAGCAGCGCGCGGTGCGCGAAGCCCGGGAGGTGCTCCAGGCGAAGCTCCGGGAGACGGTGGAGCGGGTGAAGGAGATCGACCGGAGGGCCAAGGCCGATCTGGAGGCGTTGGAGAAGCGGGTGGCGCTCGCGGCCGTGGGCCACGAGATCGAGGCGCTCCTGGAGAAATACCAGGCCCATCCCGGGGTGGTGGAGCACCTCAAGGCCGTGGAGGCCGACGTGGTGGAGAACCTCGACGAGTTCCGCTCCGGCGGGCAGGAGGGAGGGGGGCTCCCGTTCCCGTTTCGGACGCCCGGCATCGAGGCCCGGGTGAAGCGCTACCAGGTCAACGTGCTCGTGAACAACCGGGACCTCGAGCACGCCCCGGTGGTGTACGAGTCGAACCCGACGTATCACAACCTCGTTGGCCGCATCGAGCACTACGTGCAACTGGGGGCCTTCGTCACCGACTTCACCCTGATCAAGGCCGGGGCGTTCCACCGGGCGAACGGCGGCTACCTCGTGCTCGACGTGCGCGACGTGCTCCTCAACCCCTTCGCCTACGACGCCCTCAAGCGGGTGCTCAAGGACGGCCGGATCCGGATCGAGGAGATCGGGGAGCAGTTCCGGCTCATCTCCACCACCACCCTGAAGCCCGAGCCCATCCCGGCCCGGCTCAAGGTGGTGCTCCTGGGCACCCCCTGGATCTATTACCTGCTCCAGCGCTACGACGAGGACTTCCTCAAGCTCTTCAAGGTCAAGGGCGAGTTCAGCGAGGACATGGAGCTCAACGAGGACAACCTGATGGCCTACGCCTTCCTGGTGGCGAGCCACGCCAACGAGGAGGGGCTCCTGCCGTTCCGCCGGGAGGCCGTGGCCCGGGTGGCCGAGCACGGGCTTCGGCTGGCCGAGCACCAGTCCCGCATGGCCACCCATTACCTGGAGATCACCGACCTCGTGCGCGAGGCCCACCACTGGGCGCGCAAGGACGGCGCCGAGGCCGTGGGCGCCGAGCACGTGGACCGGGCGATCCGGGAGAAGGTGTACCGCTCGAACTACCTGGAGGAGTGGATCGGCCGGCTCATCGCCGAGGGCACCCTGATCGTGGACACCCGGGGCACGGCCGTGGGCCAGGTGAACGGGCTTTCCGTGTACGACCTGGGCGACTACTCGTTCGGGAAGCCCTCGCGGGTCACGGCCAAGATCTTCCTGGGCCGGGAGGGGCTCGTGAACATCGAGCGCGAAAGCGAACTGGGGGGCCGCATCCACAACAAGGGGGTCCTGATCCTCCAGGGCTTTTTCGGGTCGCGCTACGCCCGGCGGTTCCCGATCTCGTTCGCGGCGAGCCTGTGCTTCGAGCAGTCCTACGCCGGGGTGGACGGCGACAGCGCGAGCTCCGCCGAACTGTTTGCCCTGATCTCGGCCCTGGCCGAGATCCCGCTGCGCCAGGACCTGGCCGTGACGGGCTCGGTGAGCCAGCAGGGCCAGATCCAGGCCGTGGGCGGCATCAACGAGAAGATCGAGGGGTTCTACCGGACCTGCAAGGTCAAGGGCCTCACCGGCACCCAGGGGGTCATCATCCCCAAGGCCAACGTGCCCCACCTGATGCTCGACCCCGAGGTGGTGGAGGCCGTGGAACGGGGCCGGTTCCACATCTACCCCATCGAGACCGTGGACGAGGGGCTGGAGCTCCTGACGGGCCTCCCGGCCGGGGAACTCACCCCCTACGGCACGTACCCCGACGGCACCGTGAACGGGAAGGTGATGCGAAAGCTCGAGCGGCTCGCGGCCCTGTGGCGGAAGATCCACAACGGCGAGGAGACGTGACC
>CAZUYO010000389.1:0-2816 GCA_964624725.1 uncultured Thermodesulfobacteriota bacterium | reverse complement strand
TTCCGGCCCCTGATCGACGTGCCGAGCTGAGCCCGGGGGCCGGGAGGGGGAAGACCCCTGGGGCCTTCCCCGTCCCCTCCCGCGGCTCAGAACTCGACGCGCTCCCGCTCCACCAACCACCCCGCGATCTCCTCCCGGAGCGCCAGGGTGTCGGCCGGATCACGCCGCAACATGCCGGGGAGCCCCGCCAGGGCCTCCCGGTCGCCCAGGTGGACCAGGGTCTCCTCGGCCAGCGATGCGGCCCTGCGGACGGCCTGCTCCACCGTGAGGCGGGCCGCCGCCAGGGGGATCGCGGCCCGCGCCTCCCCGTTCGCCCGCACCGCCTTCTCGGCCCGCAGCACCGCCGATTCCGCCTGGAGCGCGAGAAGGGCGAGGTCGGCGATCCGCAGGTCCACCGCCTGGTCCCCGGCGTCCCAGCCCGCCCCGAGCACCAGGAGGGCGAGGGCCTTGAGCCCCTCCACGAGGCGCCGCTCCCCGGCCAGGGGGCCCTCGGCGTCGCCCGGGCCCGGCAACCCGCCCCCGCCGAGGGCGGCGCGCACCTCGGCGATCCGCCGCTCCAGGGGGAGCTCCCCGGCCCCGGCGCGCCGCCGGAGCAGGGTCGGAACCAGGATCCGGTTGATCTCGTTGGTGCCCTCGTAGATCCGGTTGATCCGGCTGTCCCGGTAGTAAGCCTCCACCGGGTACTCGGCGCAGTACCCGTACCCCCCCAGGCACTGCACGGCCTCGTCGGCCACGAAATCGAGCGTCTCGGTCCCCAGCACCTTCACCAGGGCGCACTCGATCGCGTACTCCTCGATCGACCGGAGCTCGCCCTCGCCGTGATCGTCGCCGCCCCGGGCCACCAGGGCGTCGATGAGGCCCACGGTGCGGTACACGGCCGCCTCGGCCGACCAGATCCGGGCGTACATCTCGCCGAGCTTCTCCCGGATGGCCCCGAACTCGGCGATCGGGCGGCCGAACTGCCTGCGCTCCAGCGCGTAGGCCAGGGCCTGCTCCAGCGCCCGCTTGGCCGCCCCCACGGCCACGGCCCCCAGCTTGAACCGGCCGATGTTCAAGATGTTGAAGGCGATCTTGTGGCCCCGGCCCACCTCGCCGAGCACGTTCTCGGCCGGCACCACCACCTCATCCAGGTGCACGCCGCAGGTCGTGGCGCCGTGGAGCCCCATCTTTCGCTCGTCGGGGCCGAAGGTGAGCCCCGGGGCGTCCCGGTCCACCAGGAACGCCGTGAAATGCCGGCCGTCCACCTTGGCGAACACGGTCAGGACGTCGGCGATCCGGGCGTTGGTGATGAACTGTTTCGTGCCCGTGAGCCGGTAGGACCGCCCGTCGGGCGAGGGCACGGCCCGGGTCCGGATGGCCAGGGCGTCGGACCCGGCCGTTGGCTCGGTGAGCGCGTAGCAGCCCAGGAGGCTCCCGTCGGCAAGGCCGGGGAGGTACCGGCGCTTTTGGGCCTCGGTGCCGTAGTAGACGAGGGGGAGGCTCCCGATCCCGGTCTGCACCAGGGCCGTGATCTGGAACGAGGCCTGCCCCGAGAGGTTCTCGGCGATCAGGGCCGAGGTGGCCTTGTCGAGCCCGAGCCCGCCGTAGGCCTCCGGCACGTCGGCCATGAGAAGCCCCAGCTCCCCGGCCTTCCGCAGCAGCCGGCGCAGGAGATCGAGGTCCTTCCCCTCGATCCGCTCGGACAGGGGAATCACCTCGTTCTCCATGAACGAGCGGGCCGTGCGGGCCATCATGCGCTGCTCGGCCGTAAAGTCCTCCGGCGTGAAGGTCTCGGCCGCGTCCCGGTGTTCCAGGAGGAACGCGCCCCCGGCCAGGAGGCGCGCGTTGTGATCGTTCGGCTGCATCGGTTCGTCTCCTCATCCCGCGGGGGTCCGGCCGGCCTCCCGCTCCCGATTGAGCACCGCCACCGCCGCCAGCACGAGCGCCCCGCCCGCGAGCCGGCCGGCGCCCAGGGCCTCGCCCAGCACGGCGAACGCGATCGCCGCCGCCGACACCGGCTCCAGGAGCGCCACGATGCTCGCCCGGGTGGCCCGGACCCGCTCGATCCCCACGAAGTAGAGGCCGAAGGGAACCAGCGTGCCCATCAGGGCCACGTAGGCGATGAGCCCCCACTGCCCGGGGGAGTACCCGGCCCGGAGGTAGTGGAACGGCGGGTACAGAAGGTGCAACGTCACCGCGGCGAACGCCAGGGCGTAAACGAGGGCGGTCCAAGGGGGCACCCGGGCCATGACCCGCTGCCCCAGGAGGCTGTAGGCCGCAAAACACACGGCCGAGGCGAGCCCGGCTGCGACGCCGAGCCCGTCCATGCGGGAGAGATGGAGTCCCCCGCCCCCCACCACGAGGTAGGCCCCCCCGAGCGCGAGCACGAGGGCGATGAGCTTCGCCCGGGTGAGGCGCTCGGCCCCGGTCCCCACGGCCACGGCGGCGATCAGCGCCGGCGCCAGGTACTGGAGCAGGATCGCGGCGGCCACCTCGATCCGGCTGATGGCGTAGAAATAGGTCACCTGCACGAAGGCCAGGGCCCCGCCCCCGAGCAGGGCGACCCAAGGCCACTCGGCCCGCGGGAGCCGCAGGGGCGCGCCCCGGGCGCCCAGGACCCCAAACCCCACCACGGCCCCCAGGGTGGCCCGCATCTGCACCAGGGCCAGGGGCTCCACCCCGTCGCGGAACAGGGCCTTTCCCGCCACCCCCGACGACGCCCACAGCACGGCGGCCGCCGCCACGGCGGCGTACCCCCACCCCTCCCGGTTCGTTTCCCGCGTTTCCATGACCCGCCCCCCGAAAGAAACGCCCCGGGCCGCGGGGCCCGGGGCGCA
>CAZUYO010000388.1:0-2823 GCA_964624725.1 uncultured Thermodesulfobacteriota bacterium | reverse complement strand
GAGAGGATTCCGCCATGTACGACATCTTCGAACCCGTCCGGATCGGGCCCTTGACGGCCCGCAACCGCATCGTGCGCTCGGCCACCTGGCTCGGGCTCGCCGACGAGGACAACCGCGCCACCGACGCCCTGGTGGAGCGCTACGCCGAGCTCGGCCGGGGCGGCGCCGGCGTCGTGATCACCGGGTACGCGGCCGTGAGCCCCGAGGGGCGCCAGGCGCCGCGCATGCTCGGGGTGTGGGACGACGCCCACGTGGCGGGCCTCGCCCGGATCGCCCGGGCCATCCACGAGGGCGGGGCGCTGGCCGGGGTGCAGATCGTCCACGCCGGTGGCCAGACCCGGTCGGACTGGATCGGGGGCATGACCCCCATTGCCCCCTCGTTCGCGGACCACCCCCAGTTCCCCGAGATGCCCCGGGAGATGTCGGCCGAGCAGATCGCCCGGGTGGTGGGCGACTTCGCCCGGGCGGCCCGGCGGGTGCGGGAGGCGGGGTTCGATTTCGTCCAGCTCCACGCGGCCCACGGGTACCTGATCAACCAGTTCCTGTCGTCCGGCACGAACCAGCGGGCCGACGCCTACGGGGGCACCCTGCGGAACCGGTTCCGGTTCCTGGAGGAGATCGTGGCGGCCGTGCAGGGGGTGGCCGGGCCCGACTTCCCACTGGCCGTCAAACTGAACGGCTGCGACTTCGTGGACCGGGGGCTCGAGATCGACGAGGCGGCCCAGGTGGCGGAGTGGCTCGCCCAGCGCGGGGTCGCGTTCATCGAGGTGAGCGGCGGCACCCCGGCCTCGGGCGACCGCGGGCCGGCCCGGGCCAAGGTGAAACCCGGGGAGGGGGAGGCCTACCTCCGGGACCTGGCGGCCGCGGTGAAGCGCCGCGTCGGGTGCCCCGTGGCCACGGTGGGGGGCCTGCGCCGGATCGAGACCCTGGAGGACCTGCTCGCCGAGGGGGTGGCCGACCTCTTTAGCCTGTCGCGGCCGCTCATCTGGGAGCCGGACCTCCCGGCGCGGTGGGAGCGGGGCGACCGGGCCCCGGCCCGGTGCGTGAGCTGTAACGGCTGCTTCGGCCCCGGATGGCAGGGGGAGGGCGTGCGGTGCGTCGTGAAGGAGAAGAAGGAGGGGACGTGACCCGGCTCCTTCCCCGGCCGGGGGAGGTGGGGCTCGCGGTGGTGGACGTCCAGCCCGGGCTCCTCAAGGCCTATCCGCCCCGGCGGGCCGAGCGCGTGGTCTCCGCCGTGGCCGGGGCGCTTTGGCTCCTGGAACCCCTGGGGCTTCCCACCCTTCTCCTCGAACTCGACCCGGGCCGGTTCGGGACCACCCACCCCGAGGTGGCGGCCGCGGCGCCGGGCGCCCGGGTCGCGGCCAAGGGCCGCTACGACGCCACCCGCGACCCGGCGGCCCTCGACGGCCTCGAGGCCCTCGGCACCGCGTGGGTCGTGCTCCTGGGGGTCGAGACCCATGTGTGCGTCCTCCAGACCGCCCTGGGGCTCTTGGAGCGGGGCCGCCGGGTCGCCTTCCTCGACGACGCCGTGTTCTCCCGGGACCCGCGCGACCAGCGGGTGGGCCGGGAGCTTCTCCTGCGCGCCGGCGCCCTCCCCCTCACCACCGAGACCCTGCTCTTCGCCCTCCTGGGCGGCCGGGACCACCCGGCGTTCCCCCGGGTGCTGCCCCGCCTCAAGGACCGGGTGAACCGGTTTCGGTGAGCCCGCCCCCCCCTCCTGGGCCCCTTGGACCTCCAAAAGGGCTTCAAGAGGGGACGGCTGCGAGGGGTGGGGGGATGCGCGGGCCTGGGGCCTGGGAGCTTAGGGCGCCAGGTCCTCGCGGAGAGGGGGGAACCCCACCAGCCGGCCGTTGGCCTCGTCCCAGAGCTTGAGCCGGACCGTGGCGAGGCTCTCGCGGACTCCCAGGGGTTTCTTTCCCCGCAGCTCGGGCACGGCCTCGTAGCAGGCCTTGAGCCGGTAGTTGGGGATCCGGGGCCGCAGGTGGTGGATGAAGTGGTACCCGATGTTCCCCGAAAACCACCGCAGCAGGGGGGGCAGGTCGTAGAACGAACTGCCGTCGAAGGCCGCCCGAAGCGGGTTCCAGTCGGGTCGCCTCGCCCAGTACACGCCCGGGAACTGGTGCTGCACGTAGAAGAGCCAGACCCCCCCGGCCCCCGCCAGCCAGATGATCGGGAGCTGCACGAGCACGTAGGTCCGTAGCCCCACGGTCCACCACGCTCCCAGCAAAATCGCGGCCAGAAGCGCGTCGGTGATCCACACGCTTCGCCGGGCCTTTCGGCTCACGGCCCGGCTGGGCCAGCGCTGACGGATCAGGAACTGGTAGAGGGGCCCGATGCCGAAAAGCACCAGCGGGTTTCGGTACAGCCGGTACCGGAGCCGTTGGCCCCGGGGCAGGGCCCGGTACTCCTCGAGGGTCAGCGTGGTGATGTCCCCCACCCCCCGGGCGTCCAGGTTGGCGTAGGTGCCGTGGTGCTTTAAGTGGGTGAACCGCCAGTCTTCCAGGGGCGTGAAGACCAGGGTGCCGCACAGGTACCCCAGGACGGTGTTCGCGGACTTCCAGGGGAAGAACGAGTCGTGGACGCAGTCGTGGAACAGGATGAACACCCGCACCAGAAGCCCGGCGGCGGGCACGGCCAGGACGAGGGTGAGGGCGTAGGGGTAGCCGTTACGCACCAAGGCCGCCATGAGGGCCCACAGGGCCAGGTACGGCACGAGGGTGTTCACGATCTGCCATCCCGCCACCCACCCGTCCGGCCGCTGGAACCGCTTGAGACGGGGGAACCATTCCGGCCAGCGAAAGGGGGGGGTGGCGGGGGAGAGGG
>CAZUYO010000387.1:0-2838 GCA_964624725.1 uncultured Thermodesulfobacteriota bacterium | reverse complement strand
GTTTGACTCCCACCCGGGTTTGGCGTACCTATGGTCGGCCGAGGAGGTGATGCGCCGTGTGTGAGTCGAATGCGTTTCTCGTCCGTGGCGACCGGGAGGAGACGCTCCTCGAAGAGGTCACCCACATGGAACCCGTGGAGGGGGGGTACCGCCTCCGGAACCTGTTCGGGGAGGAGGCCGTGGTGCGGGGGCGACTCAAGGAGGTCAACCTCCTCAAGCACCGGATCGTGTTCGAAGAAACCTAGGGGAGGGGCGGCCCGTTCGCCCCTCCCGACGAGATTGCCGCCTGCTGGGGGCGCGTGACGCTGAGAGTTCCCGCCCGGGAACGACCCCTGGAACCTGACCTGGGTAATGCCAGCGTAGGGAAGCAGCCGCGGCCGAAAGCCCGCCTTTCGCCCGCCGTTCGCCGTTCCGGCGACGTTCCCCACCGCTTGGCCTGCCGCTCCCGGAGGGCCGTCCACCGTGTTGCGCCCACCGAGCCCGCTCGTGGCGATCGCCGACGCCGACCTCCTGGGGGGGGACCCCGTGGGGCCGGCCGTGCGCGCCGCGGCCGCGGGCGTCCGGTGGGTATGCCTGCGGGCCCGGGCCGCCTCGACGGCCGAGCGCATCGCCTGGGCCCGGGCGATCCGGGAGGCGAGTCCCGGCGCCTTTCTCACGGTGCACGCCGACCCCGAGGCCTGCCGGGCCGTCGGCGCCCCGGGGCTCCACCTGCCGGGCCGCGGGTTCGACGTGAGCCGGGTGCGGCGCGAGCTTCCCGGGGTGCTCCTCGGCGTTTCTTGCCACGACCGCGGGGAGCTCGAGGCCGCCCGGCGGGCCGGTGCGGACTACGTGTTCCTAAGCCCGGTGTTCCCCCCGGCGTCGAAGCCGGGGACCCCCTTGGGGCTCGAGCGGTTCCGGGAGTTGGCGACCGGGGCCGGGATCCCGGTGATCGGCCTCGGGGGCGTCACCCCCGACCGGGTGGGGCCGGTGCTCGCCGCCGGGGCGGCCGGGGTGGCCGTGCTGGGGGCGCTCTTTCTCGCGCCGGACCTTGAGGCGCGGGTGGCGGAGTTCCGGGACGCCCTCGAACGGGCCGGCCGGCCCCTCGGGCGGACGCACGGCTAAACTTCGCCCGGCGCCAACAGAGACGCGCAAGGAGATCGGGGGGGCGTGGGGCCCGCTTCCAGCCGGGGGTGAGTCCGGCACCCAGCCCCTGTGGGAGCCGTACCGCGGGTCTCCAGCAGCCCCCATGCCAGCGGGGCATGGGCCGTGCCACCGAGGCCGCGCCAACGGGCCGCCGCACCATACAAGCTGGAGTCGGGGGGGGGGTGGCCTTCCAGCCTACCAGCCTCCCGGCGTTCCAGCGGAAGTAGAGGAGACGAGAGCATGAACGCACCCTCGGGCACTCCCCCCCGGTGCCTCACGGTGGCCGGGTCGGACTCCGGCGGCGGGGCCGGCATCCAGGCCGACCTCCGGACCTTCGCGCTCCTCGGGTGCCACGGGAGTTCGGCCCTGACGGCCGTGACGGCCCAGAACAGCGTGGGGGTCCACGGGGTGTACCCCCTGGAGCCCGGGGCCGTGGGGGCCCAGATCGACGCGGTGCTCTCGGACATCGGGGCCGACGCGGTGAAGACCGGCATGCTCCACTCCGCCCCGATCATCGAGGCCGTGGCCGAGGCGCTCGGGCGCCACGGGGTGGAGCGGCTCGTCGTGGACCCCGTGATGGTGGCCAAGGGCGGAGCCCCCCTTCTGCGGGACGACGCCCGGGACGCCCTGGTGGGGCGGCTTCTCCCCCGGGCGCTCCTCGTGACCCCCAACCTCCCCGAGGCCGAGGCGCTGGGGGGACGCCCCATCCGCTCCGCCGAGGACCGGGAGGCCGCGGCCCGGCGGGTGATCGAGGCCGGGGCCCGGGCCGTCCTGGTGAAGGGGGGGCACGCCGAGGGGGCGGAGGTGGAGGACCTTCTCCTCTTGGCCGACGGCGGGACCCACCGGTTCCGGTCGCCCCGGGTGCCCACCCCCCACACCCACGGCACGGGCTGCACCCTCTCGGCCGCGATCGCGGCCTTTCTGGCCCGGGGCGACGGCCTGGTGGACGCGGTGCGCCGGGCCCGGGCGGTCCTCGTGGAGGCCGTGGCGAACGCCTATCCCCTGGGGGCGGGCCACGGCCCCACGAACCCCTGGGCCGGGTCGCCCCTGGTGGCCCGCCACGGGGTGCTGGAGCGGCTCTGGGAGGCCTGGGAGATTTTGGAGGAGGCAAACCCGGTGGAGCTCATCCCCGAGGTCCAGTCGAACCTGGCCGAGGCCCTGCCGGCCGCGGCCACCTTCGACGACGTGGCCGCGTTCCCGGGCCGGATCGTGCGGGCGGGGAGCCGGGTGCGGCGGGTGGACGGCCCGCGGTTCGGGGCGAGCCGCCACATGGCGAAGATCCTCCTCGCCTCGGCCCGCTGGGGAAGCCCGTTCCGGGCCGTGATGAACGTGCGCTACGGGGAGGACGTGCTCGAGGCCTGCCGGGCCCTGGGGCTTCGGGTCGAGGGGTTCAGCCGCGCCGAGGAACCGCGGGAGGTGAAGGAGCGGGAGGGGTCCACCCTGGAATGGGGCACCGCCGAGGTGCTCCGGAGGGCCGCCCGGGCCCCGGACGCGATCTACGACACCGGGGACCAAGGGAAGGAGCCCATGATCCGGATCTTCGGCGCCACCGCGCCGGAGGTGGCCCGCCGGGTCGCGGCGGTCGCGCGGGAGATGCGCCGGGTCGCGTCATAGAGGGCCGGGGTTGGCGACCGCGTGGGGCGGTCGATCGGCCCGCATCGCGTCGATCAGGCCGGGAAGCCGGTGGGGCAGCCTTCGAGCCTCCCAGCTTCCCAG
>CAZUYO010000386.1:0-2851 GCA_964624725.1 uncultured Thermodesulfobacteriota bacterium | reverse complement strand
ATCACGGCCTTGGCCATCGCCTTGTGGCCCCCGGCGCTCCCGAACCCCTCGAACGCGGCCTTGGTGACCTCGCCCGCGCTCCGGCCCGTTCCGTAACTGCGGACCGAGATCACCAGTTTCCCGCCGTAGATGCCCGACACCACCGACCACTCCACGCTCTCGATCTCCAGGCCGAAATCCGCGATGAACGGCACCACGTCCTCCCGGGTGAGGGGGCCCAGGTGGGCGAACAGGATGTCGTCCACGATCCGGGCGTGGGCCAGCGCATGGCTCAGGGCCGACAGGTCCCGCCGCGGGAACTGGGGACGGTCGATCCGGCGCAGGAGGGCGTGGTTGGCGAGAGGGTACAGGGCGGCGAACGCCGACACGTCCATCGGGGTGGTGTCGCGGCCCAGGAGCTGGGTGTCCGTCTTGATCCCGTAGAGCAGAGCGGTGGCGAGGCGCTGGGAGATGGGTGCGTCCGAGGCCAGCAGATACTCGGTCATGATGGTGGAGGTGGCCCCGTACTTGGGCCGGATGTCCGCGATGCGGGCCTTGCACTGGGGGCGGCGGGGGTGGTGGTCGATCACCAGGTCCACGGTGAGGGGGATGTCGGGGGAGTGCAGGGGCTGCACGTCCAGCAGGGCCACCCGGTCGAACCGCCCGAGGTCCTCGGCCGTCAGGGTCTCCACGTGGATGTCGAGGAGCTTCACCATGGCCACGTTCTCGGGGCGGGTCACCTCGCCGAACGCCCCGATGACGGCCGTCAGGCGGTTGCGGCCGAGGAGCGCGCGAAGCGCCAGGGCCGAGGCGAGCCCGTCGGGATCCGGGTCGTCCTGCACGAGGAGCAGAACCTTTTCCGCCCCGTCGAAAAGCCCGCGGATCGCGGTGAGCATCCGGCGGGTGGCCGCCTTCTCCAGTTCCGAGCGCAGACACACGCTGCCGATCTGGCCGGTCGGGAGGAACAGGACGCGGTCCTTCCAGGCCTCGGGGGGGGTGCGGCCCGGTTCCAGGAGCGCCGCCACGGCGGCGTCGGGGACCGCGCGCACGAGGGCCCGGAGCACCCGGTTGAGCTCCTGGGTCCGGTGCAGGTGCAGGAGGATCCGGTCCTCCGTCCCCACCCGGGCCCGGCGGTACAGGGCCGGATCGCCCAGGTTCCCCGTGGCCGTCCGGAACCCCCGACGCCGGGCCTGGCGGGCCAGGGCGGGGTGGTCGGTCACGAACGCCATGGGCTCCTGGGTGGCCTTGGGGTCCAGCAGCAGGAGGGGAAGCTCGGTTCGGCTGATAACGACGACGGCCATGGTCGGGGGCGGGCCTCACACCGGCGCAGGGGTTCTCCGGGAACCGCAAGGGGCTAGAAGTGTAGGCGCGCCACCCCGCCCGGTCAACCGCGCACGGCCCGGGCCAGGGCCGTCGGAAGGTCGCGGGCCGGAAGCACCCGGCTCGCCCCCCCGGCCTCGATCACGGCCTTGGGCATGCCGAGGAATTTGCTGGACGGATCGTCGATCACCAGGACCTCGGCCCGGGCTTTGCGCAGGGCGAGCGCGCCCTCGACCGCGTCCTTCTTGGCCGAGAGTCCCGTGAGCACCACCCCCACGACCCGGCGCCCCATGGCTTTGGCCGCGGTGAAGAAGAGGATGTCGATGGCGGGTTTGAAGTGGAGTTCCTGGGGCTTGGGGCTCAACACGATCCGGCCGGTGGGCGAAAGCCCCAGGTGGAGCCCCCCGGGCCCCAGGTACACGCAGCCCGGTTCGGGCCGGGCGCCGTTTTCGGCCACGCAGACCCGGAACGGCACCCGCTTTTGCAGGGTCTGGGCGAACCCCGCCGTCATGGAGCCGGGCATGTGGAGGGCCACCAGGATGGGGGCCGGCAGGTCGCCGGGGAGCTTCGCCAGAAGGTCGGTGAGCCCGGCCGGCGCGCCCGTGCTCCCCCCGATGCAGACGACTCGGTCCATGGCCTCCCCCTAGAACAGCCGGAATCCGCGCACGTCCATCACCCGGGTCATCACCTCGTCGAGCACGGGTTTGAGCCGGTCGCCCTCGAGCCCCACGAGGGCCAGGTCCCGCTCGTCCAGTTCGGCGTCGGCCGCGTCGAACCCGGCGCCCACCCCGAGGATGCCGCACACCCCGTCGGCCAGCCGGACCAGGGCGGCCAGGCGGGGGTTTTCCACCTCGGCGTCCCGGTCGTGGTGGGAACGGATCACGTCCCGGAGCACCGGCGCCAGGTTCCACCGCTCGGCCACCAGGGCCCCGACCTCGGCGTGGTTCGTGCCCAGAACCTCCCGCTCGGCCTGGGGGAAGGGGATCCGCCGGGTCTTGACCGCCTCGACCACCTCCTGGAACCGCGGGGCCAGCAGGGTCGCCAGGACCACCTTGCCGATGTCGTGCAGGAGCCCCGCCGTGTACGCCACGTCGGTGAGGTCGGGCGCGGTCTGCTCCGCCAGGGCGAGGCACGCCGTGGCCGACCCGAAGCTGTGCTCCCACAGGCCGTCCGAGGTCTGGGCATAGGCCTCGAAATCCCCCTGGATCACCGAGTGGACGAAGCTCGAGAGCACCAGGTTCTTGGTCATCTCGAACCCCAGGAGCACCACGGCCCGCTGGATGCTCGTGACCTCCTTGCCGAGCCCGTAGAACCCCGAGTTGCACAGCTTCAGAACCCGGGCCGCGAGCGTCGGGTCCTTGCACACCACCTGGGCCAGGTCGCCCACGGCGAAGTCCTCGGTCCGGCTCATCTGCATGACCTCGGACACGGTCTGGGGCATGGGCGGAAGGCGCTCCAGGCGCTCGCTGACCTCGGCCAGGATGGGGGCGGGCTGAACCATGGCGATCTCCGGGGAAATGTCGGTCTGCCGTTCGTCGGTCTGCGGTCTTCG
>CAZUYO010000385.1:0-2859 GCA_964624725.1 uncultured Thermodesulfobacteriota bacterium | reverse complement strand
CCCACGAAAAAGCGCGGCGCCCCGCCGGGGACGCCGCGCCGCCTTCCTTCCTGGGAGCCGCCGGTGGCGCTATTCCACCCGCTCGAACCGGCTCCCCGGCGCGCCGCACACCGGGCACTTGTCGGGGGCCGCGCGCTCGTGGGTGTAGCCGCACACCGGGCAGACGTAGTAGTCGAAGGTCTCCCCGCCCTGGGCCAGGTTCTCCAAGGCCTTGCGGTACAGGGCCTCGTGGATCTTCTCCACCTCCCAGGCCCACTTGAAGCTCCGAAGCGCCCCGGTTTCCCCCTCGGCCTCGGCGTCCTTGATGAACTCGGGGTACATGTTCACGACCTCGTGGTTCTCGCCCTGGATGGCGGCCTCGAGGTTCTCCTTGGTGCTCTTGATGTTGCCGAGCACCCGGAAGTGGTTGTGGGCGTGCACGGTCTCCGCGGCCGCGGCCGCCCGGAACAGCTTGGCCACCTGGGGGTAGCCCTCTTCGTCGGCCTTCTTGGCGAAGGCGAGGTACATGCGGTTGGCCTGGGACTCGCCGGCGAACGCAGCCTTCAGGTTTTCGGTGGTCTTGCCCATGACGTTTCCTCCTTACGTGAAAAGGGGATGGCTTCGATGAGTGCCCGAATGCTAACCAACAAGGTTAGCATTGTCAAGGCCTCGGCGTTCACGCTACCACGGTTTCGGAAGGGCGCAAGTGAAGTCCCGCGAATCGCCCCGTCTGGCCCCCCTCGGGGCGTTTGACACACCCGGGGCCCGGGGCTAGATTGGGGTTCGTTGACCGTCCCGGTAAAAAATACGACCCAAGGAGTCGGACATGAAGGAACAGGTGCAGGCGGCGTTGGACAAGGTGCGGGTGAACCTCCAGGCCGACGGCGGAGACGCCGAGCTCGTGGACGTCACCGACGACGGCGTGGTCAAGGTGCGGCTCAAGGGGGCCTGCCACGGCTGCCCCATGAGCCAGATGACCCTGAAGCGGGGCATCGAACGGGTGATCCGCGAGGCCGTGCCCGAGGTCAAGGAGGTCGTGGCGGTCGATTAGGGCAGGGAGCCGGACCGAAGACCGAAGACGGAAGGGCCATCCATGTACAAGGTGAAAACGTTCGGCACCGACATGAAGGTGTTCCGGGTCCACGAGGAGCTCGAGGCCCTCGACGAGCGGGTGAACCGGTTCTTCGCCGAGCGGCCCCAGGCCCGGCTCCTGGGCGTGAGCGACATGCCGGTCACCGACGACTCGGGAGCGACGATCGGCATGTTGCGGGTGGTGGCCTACGAGGAGTAGCGCCGGGCCACGAGCCCGGCGTAGGCGCCGCGCCGGTCGGCCCACTCGGCGTAAGCCAACGCCCGGGTGCCCGGGAAAAGCCGGGGCAGCTCGCCCGATCGCAGAAGGTAGGCCGGCCGCCGGGGGCGGGACCCGGGCGGCCGCAGGGCGTGGCCGAGGTGGGTTTTGGCCACGATGAGGCCGCCCGGCGCCAGGAGATCCGGGAGCCGGGGGAACCGGTCCCGGTCGAGGTAGTGGAAGAGGAGCACCGCGGCCCAGGGCCCCGGCGGCGGGTCAGCCGCCTCCAGGTCCCAGGCGGCGAACCGGGCCGGAAGGCCCAGTTGCCGGGCCCGCGCCGCCCCCTGCCCCAGGCGGTCCCGGTCCCGGTCGAGGCCCAGGACGTTCCGGCCGATCCCGGCAATCCACAGGGCGTTTCGGCCGTTGCCGCAGGCGAGATCGAGAACCGGCCCGGGCGGGAGGCACCGAAGCAGGGGGGCCTGGGCCGCGAGCCACGGATCGGGGGCAAACGGGTGGCCGGTCATGGCCCCCCAGGGTACCGAGTCGAACGCGCGGGGCAACCCCCGCGGGGAGGAAACGAGATGCGTCGGATGCGTGTGACCGCGGTGGTGCTGGCGGCCGTCCTGGCCGCGGCCTGTTCCCGGTACGAGCAGAAACCGCTTCCGGTGCGGGTGCCGGCGGCGTACCCCAACGCGACCACCGTGTTCGGGGTGAACCTGGCGGCCGAGGCCCACGCCGACCCGGCCCGGGCCAAGGAGCTCTTCGGGTTCGACATCGTGGGGGCCGGCGTGCTGCCGGTGCAGGTGGTGTTCGACCACCAGGGCGCCGACCCCGTGGAGATCGTGCCCGAGCAGACCTTCCTCATGGACGCCCAGGGCCAGCTCTGGAACGTGCTGGACCGGCGGCTCGCCTACAAGCGGATCCAGGACAAGACCGAGTGGGGCGAGATCGCGCCCGAGGCGGGCAAGGGGGCCCTACTGGGCGCGGCCGCCGGGGCGATCGTGGGCGCGGCCATCGGCATCGTGACCGGCAAGAGCATCCCCGAGGCCGCGGGCAAGGGCGCGGCCGTGGGCGGCGCCGGCGGCGCCGTACTCGGCGGGGCCAAGGGCCACCAGGACCCGGAGGTGGGCCGGGAGATCCGCGACGACCTGCGCAACCGGTCCCTGGAGAACAAGCCCATCGAGCCCGGCATGCTGAGCCACGGGGTGCTGTTCTTCCCGGCCGAGGCCAAAACCCCCCGGCAGCTTCGCCTGCGGATCCGCAACACCCGCACCGGCGAGGCCCAGACCGTGATCCTGTCCCTGTGACGCCCCACCGCCGCGACGGAACCCGAGGCCCCGGGGCAGCCCCCGGGGCCGTTTTGCAGCGCCCCACGGAGCGCGACCTCCGGGCCCTGGCCGGGCGGCTCGGCGAGGGCCGGGTGTCGTGGGCCGAGGGCACCCTCGAGCGCTACGGCCGCGACGAGTCCACCGTGCTCGAGGCCCTTCCCTGGGCCGTGGTCCGGCCCCGGTCGGCCGGCGAGGTGGCCGAGGTGCTCCGGTGGGCCTCGGCCGGGCGGTTTCCCGTGGTCCCCCGGGGGGCCGGCACGGGGG
>CAZUYO010000384.1:0-2870 GCA_964624725.1 uncultured Thermodesulfobacteriota bacterium | reverse complement strand
ATCTTATCGATTATTGCAAAACATATGATTGGACCGCCGTGCCGCTGCGGCGTACCTTTGCCTGGAAACCAAACCCCATTTGGAAGGAGGCCGGAATGGATCTTCGCGACTTCATCTCCCTGTGCGAACGAGAGGGCCAGCTCAAGCGGGTCAAGGCCGAGGTGGACTGGAACCTGGAACTCAGTCACATCGCGAAACTCAACGAAGAGGCCCAGGGCCCCGCCCTTCTCTTCGAGAACGTGAAGGGGAACCCGGTTCCCGTGCTCACCAGCGCCTTCACGACGCGAGAACGGTTCGCGATCGCACTGGGTCTCCCGCTCGGCACGTCCATGTGCGAGATGGCCCGGCACTGGATGAAACTGGCCACGAAGGAACTGATCCCTCCCCGAAAGGTGGACGGCGGCCCCGTGCTGGAGGTGGTGGAGGAAGGAGAGCAGGTCGATCTGTGGAAGTTCCCCACGCCCTACATGTATCCCATGGACGGCGGTCGGTTCATCGGCACGGCGGTGTACCTGGTCACCCGGGATCCGGACACGGGTTGGGTCAACCTCGGCACCTACCGCATGCAGATCCTCGACGAGCACAGCGTCGGCATCCAGATCATCAAGGGCAAGCACGCCGATTTCATGCTCAAGAAATACCGGGAGCGGGGCGAACGCATGCCCGCCGCGGCGGTCATCGGGGGAGATCCCCTGGGGTTCCTGACGGGGTCCACGCTGGTGGGCGCCGGGGTGTGCGAGTACGACGTGATGGGAGCCCTGCGGGGAGAACCGGTCGAGGTGTTCGAGAGTGAGTTGACGGGGCTTCCCCTCATGGCCAACGCCGAGATCATCCTCGAAGGGTTCGTGGAGACCGACCCCGACAAGTTCCGCCAGGAGGGGCCGTTCGGTGAGTACACCGGGTACTACTCCGGCAAGAAGAGCGACGAATGGCCCAAACCCTGGCTGGACGTCAAACGGGTGCTGCGGCGGAAGGACTGCATCCTGTGGTCGACCACCGTGGGGAAGCCCATCACCGACACCCACATGGTCCAGTCGCTGAACCGCACCGCCGCGCTCTGGACCGATCTGGAAACCATGCGCGTGCCGGGCATCCAGTCGGTCTACATTCCCGCCTCCAGCACGGGCCGGTTCTGGGCCATCGTGTCGGTGAAAACCATGTACCCCGGGCACTCCAACCATGTGGGCACGGCGGTGATCTCCACCACCCTCGGGCATTACGGGGTCAAGGGGGTCATCGTGGTGGACGACGACATTCCCGCCGACGACTGGGACAAGGTCATGTGGGCCCTGAGCGTGCGGTACGAGCCCAACCGCTCCACGCAGATCATCCAGAGGGGCCGCTCAACCCCCCTGGATCCCTCGCTGCCCATCAACGCCCGCGACATCGTGGGCCGCGTCATCCTGGACGCGACCATCCCGTACGAATGGGAACGCAAGCCCATCGAGATCCGACTGGATCCCGACGTGAAACGCCGCGTGCTCGCCCGGTGGGAGGAACTGGGTCTGAGCCCCGTGCGCTCCGATGCGTGAGGCGGCCATGGGCAAGACGGTGCTCGTCATCGCGAACCTCGACACCCGGGGCGCGGAGTTCCTCACCTATCTGGAGCAGATCCGGGAGGCGGGGCTCGAAGCCGTTCTCATGGACGTCTCGATGGAGCAGCCGCCCCCGGTTTCCGGCGACATCCCGTGCGAACAGGTGGCCCGGGCGGGGGGGGCCGAGATCGAGCAGGTGAGGTCCTGGTACCGAGCCGCGGAGCGGGACAAGGCGACCGAGGTGATGATCCGGGGGGGGCGGAAACTCGCGCTCGAGATGTTCGAGGCGGGCCGCCTGCACGGGGCGTTCGGCGCCGGAGGCGCCACGGCCACACTCATCACCACGTCGATCATGCGGGCACTTCCCTTCGGGGTGCCGAAGGTGGTGGCCTCGTCCGTGGCCGGGCACCCCCGGTACGTGGGCGCCTACGTGGGAACCCGGGACATCACGCTGCTCAACACGGTCGTCGATGTGATGGGCACCAACCCGTTGCTCCACGCGCAGTTGCGCAACGCGGTGGGAGCCATCTGCGGGATGGTGCTCGCGCATCAGGGAATCGAGCAACCCGATCGGCCGGTGGTCGGGATCACGTCGTTCGGGTTCGCCGAACGGTGCGTCGAGGCGGTGATCGAGGCGCTGCGGGGCGAGGGGTTCGACCCCGTTCCGTTCCACGCCCAGGGGCGGGGCGACCGGGCCATGGACGAAGTCATTCGGGACGGGATGCTGGCCGGGGTCGTGGACGTGGTCACCCGGGGGATCGTGGAGGAGATGCTGGGGGGAAACTGCGCGGCCGGACCGGACCGGGTGTTGGCGGCGGCGGAATGCGGCGTGCCCATGGTTCTCGCCCCTTCCGGGCTGGACATGCTCAGCGTCGGGGGGCAGGCCGATTGGAAAGAGCGGTTCGCGGGGCGGGCCCACGCGGTGATCGACCGACTCCGGGTGGAGGTCCGCACGAGTCCCGACGAGTGCCGGGAGGCGGCCCGGGTGCTGGCCGACCGGCTCAACCGGGCCCGGGCGCCGTTCCGCGTGGTGATTCCAACCGAGGGGTGGTCTAGCCTTGACGCCCCCGGGCGGCCGCTGTGGGACCCGGTGGCCGACCAAGCGTTCACCGAAGAACTCACAAGGCGCCTGTCCCGGCCGGAGCGGGTGGTGACGGTGCAGGGAAACCTCTATACGCCCGAGTTCGGGGCCCGGCTTGCGGCGGAGTTCCTCGCCGTGTGGCGCGAAGCCGGCGGAGGCAAGCGATGAGACGCGTCGTCGTGGGCATCTCCGGGGCGAGCGGCCCCCAGTACGGCATCCGGCTCCTGGAGGTGCTCCGGGGCACCGACGTGGAG
>CAZUYO010000383.1:0-2873 GCA_964624725.1 uncultured Thermodesulfobacteriota bacterium | reverse complement strand
GCCGCCCCGTATCCTAGGCATCCCGGAGTCCGGGGGCAAGCCGCACCGGCGGGGGGTGCCGGCGTTCGTGCCATCCCCCACAACAAAAACGCGGTTTGTTGTCACAGGGGCACAAGGGGATAGAACCTGCGGAGCGGCGGCATTCAAACGGGCGAATAGCATTTTATAACACGCAAATCCCCCGATGTTGCAGAAGGTTTCACCCACCCGCACCCTTTTCCTGCCCACCGCGGGTTGACACCAAACACCCCGTTCGCCTATCGTCCGCGCCGATCCTGCCCCCGGGAGTCAGGGAGGAAAGGCCGTGGACCAGAAGTGGGTGCTCGATCACGCCTACGTGGTGCTGTTCCTCTCCGTCGGCCTGATTGTGGCCGCGGTGCCCTTCCTCATCTCGGCCCTCCTGGCCCCCCGCGTGTTCTCCCGGAAAACCGACGACACCTACGAGTGCGGCATGGACCCCATCGGGCCGGCCTGGATCCGGTACGGGGTGGTCTACTACCTCTACGCGCTCATGTTCCTCGCCTTCGACGTGGACGTGCTCTACCTCTTCCCGGCCGCCCTGGCCTACCGCAAGGTGCCCGGATTCGGGGTGGCCGTGGAGGTGATCCTGTTCGTCGCCATCCTGGCCCTCGCCATCGTCTACGCCTGGCGCAAGGGAGTGTTCACGTGGCCCCGAAAAATCCAGACGCGGTGACCGAGGCCTGCCGGCTCTGCCCCTCGTTCGACCCGGGCCCCGGGTACGAGTACGAGGCGCTGCCGGCCCGCCTGCGCAACCCCGCGATCGACACGGTGCTCAACTACTGCCGGGCCAACTCCATCTGGCCCATGACCTTCGGGCTCGCCTGCTGCGCCCTGGAGATGATGGCCGTGGGCATGGCCCGGCTCGACATCTCCCGGTTCGGGGCCGAGGTGTTCCGGCCGAGCCCCCGCCAGTGCGACCTCATGATCGTGGCCGGCACGGTCAACAAGAAGATGGCGCCGGCCGTGCTCACCCTCTACGAGCAGATGACCGCGCCCAAGTGGGTGATCGCCATGGGCAACTGCGCCATCTCGGGCGGTCCCTTCGCGATCCCCGAGAACTACAACGTGGTGGAGGGGGTGGACCGGCTCATCCCGGTGGACGTGTACGTGCCCGGGTGCCCGCCCCGGCCCGAGGGGCTCCTGGAGGGGATCTTGAAGCTCCAGGAGAAGATCGCCGGCGTGCGCCACCCCCTGCCCCAGGCCAAGGGACGGTTCCGGCCCAAGCGCAACCCCGAGGCCGGGAGGTGGAACCCCGATGCGGCCTGACGAGATCCAGAAAATCCTGGCGGACCTGGGCGCCGACGCGGCGCTCGCGGACCCCGCCTCCCGGGGGATCCACGTGGACGCCTGGGTTCCGGCCGAGCGCCTCCGGGACGCCGTCCAGGCCCTCCGGGACCGGGAGTTCCTGATCGAGGACGTGATCGGCGTGGACGCCGCCCCCGAGATGATGGTGGTCTATCACTTCCACCGGCTCGAGGGCGGGTGCCGGGTGCAACTTCGGGTCCGGACCGACCGGGAGAACCCCAAGGTCCCCACGATCCAGGACATCTTCCCCGGGGCCAACTGGCACGAGCGGGAGCAGCACGACTTCTACGGGGTGGAGTTCGAGGGCCACCCCGACCTCTCGCCCCTCGTTCTGCCCGAGGACGCCGGCGACCTCCGGCCCCTCCGGAAGGACGAGAAGAAGCTCAAGAGCCTCGACGACCTCATCCCGGCCCCGGCGGCCGAGGGGGAGGCCCCATGATCCCGCGGCCCGACCCGACCCTGGAGACCCTGGTCCTCAACATGGGCCCCCAGCACCCCAGCACCCACGGGGTGCTCCGGGTGGTCCTGAAGCTCGACGGCGAGTACGTGCTCGAGGCCCATCCCGTGATCGGCTACGGCCACCGGATGCACGAGAAGATGGGCGAGGTCCGAAACGTCAACGGGTTCTACGCCAACGTGGGCCGCATGGACTACGCCGGCGCCCTCTCCTTCGGCCACGGCCACGTGCTCGCCGTGGAGCGGATGCTGGGGATCGAGGTGCCGCCCCGGGCCGAGTACATCCGGGTCATCACCACGGAACTCAACCGCATCGCGAGCCATCTTCTGTGGTTCGGCGCGTTTCTGCTGGATCTGGGGGCCTTCACCCCGATCCTGTACTCCTTCGACGACCGGGAATTCATCCTCGACCTCCTGGAGCACGTGACCGGCGCCCGGCTCACCTTCAGCTACTTCCGGGTGGGCGGGGTGAACCGGGACATCGACGAGAAGTTCATCGAGGGCACCCGCGTCTTCATCCGCCGGATGCGAAGCCGGTTCGACGTGTACCACAAGCTCGTCACCGGCAACGTGATCTTCCGCAAGCGGGTCGAGGGGGTGGGCGTGCTCTCCCCCGACATGATCCGCAAATACGGCGCCACCGGCCCGGTGGCCCGGGGCAGCGGCATCCCCTACGACATCCGCCGGGTCGAGCCCTACTCGGTGTACCCGGAGTTCGAGTTCGACATCCCCACGTTCCCCCAGGGCGACTGCATGGCCCGGTACCGGGTGCGGCTGGCGGAGATGGAGCAGTCGCTGCGGATCGTGGAGCAGGCCCTGGACAAGCTGCCCGACGGCCCGGTCATGGCCGAGAAGGTGCCCAAGAAGCTCAAGCTCGGGCCCGGCGAGGTGTACCAGACCGTGGAGGCCGCCCGGGGCGAGCTGGGCTACTACCTGGTGGGCGACGGCTCCGACGTGCCCTACCGGCTCAAGATCCGGTCGCCGTCGTACTCGAACCTGAGCCTTCTGAACGAGCTGGCCTCCGGCGTGCTCCTGGCCGACCTGGTGGCGATCATGGGAAGCCTGGACCTCGTGATCCCGGAGATTGACCG
>CAZUYO010000382.1:0-2895 GCA_964624725.1 uncultured Thermodesulfobacteriota bacterium | reverse complement strand
GAGGCTAGGAGGCTAGGACGCGAAAATACTTTGCGATTCCAGCGTCATCGGCTGTGCCAACCTGTGGGAGCGGCTTCCAAGCCGCGACGCCCTTTCTTTCGGGCCTTCGGCCCGGATCGCGCCTTGGAAGGCGCTCCCACACCGAGGCCCTGACTCGGACGTTGCTGTCCTGCGCAGTGGGGCCCCGAAGGGGCCCTGGGGAGCTTCCAAGTCGGTCCAAGCCTCTGGGGCGCGGCGACGTGAGGGGCCGCACCCGGCTCTCCACCAGCCCCCCACCCGCTGGTTTCCGTAGCAACCACGGGGATCTGACAACACGTCCGTTGGTGTTGTTAAGCGGGGCGGGTCAGGCCCGGACGTCCAGGAGGTTTCCCTTCGTGGGGTCCCCGTCGGGCGCCCGAAGGAGTTCGGCCCGGGCCCGGGCCTCGGTCTGGGCGGCCTGGGCGGCCACCGCGAGGTCCTGGGCCGAGGGGCGGGCCGGGGCCAGGGCCGCCCGGCGCACCCGCTCCATCTTCGCGATCGTGGCCTGGGGGTCGCCGGGTTCCGGGGAGGAGTCGATCTGGACCTCGCCGGCCACGGCGTAGGGCCGGCCGTCGGGGCCCATGCGGTACCGGAACGAGGGCCCGCCTCGCACGAGCCCCCCGCCCGCGGCGGCGTGGGCCGCCTCGTGGGCCCGCACCTCCCGGTCGGTCCGGCGCAGCTCGGCGAGAAGCGCCCGGACCTGGGGGTCGGACACCTGGCTCGCCCGGGCCCCGTTCCCCCCGTGAGCGATCGAGACACCCGCATCCACCCGCACGGCAGCCCCACCTCCTCGCTTTCCCCATCGGCCGCCGGCCGCCCACGCTTGAGCCGTGCCGACGGGCCACCGGGCGTTGGACCTGCGGGGGCTACAGGTACGCCGCCGTGCGTTCCCCGAGGTCCCGGAGCACCCGGCCGGCCTTGCCCTGGAGGAACACGTCGGTGATCGAGCCGGTGAGGTGGGTGGGCTCGAGGTTCACCTCGATCACGGCGGCCCCCGCCTGCTTGGCGATCCAGGGCATCTGGTTCGCGGGCGCCACCTCGGCCGAGGTGCCCACGACCAGCATGACCCGGCACGAGGCCGCGAGCCGGTAGGCCTCCCGCAGGGCCTCCTCGGGGATGGGTTCGCCGAAAAAGACCACGTCGGGTTTGAGGACGCTGCCGCACTCGCAGGCGGGCGGCACCCCCCGGCGGCGGGCCTCCTCCCGATCCACCCGCCCCCCGCAGGCCAGGCACGACAGGGTGCGGTGGCTTCCGTGGAACTCCACCACCCGGCGGCTTCCGGCCGCCTGGTGGAGCCCGTCGATGTTCTGGGTGATCACCCCCTGGACGATCCCGGCCTCCTCGAGCCGGGCCAGGGTTTCGTGGGCCGGGTTCGGCCGGGCCGCGTCGAGCACCGACTCCATCTCGGCCAGCATCTTCCAGACCTTGGGCGGGTTGGCCCGGAAGGCCTGGATCGTGGCGTATTCGGCCGGGTCGAACCGCTCCCACAGCCCCCCGCGGCTGCGGAAATCGGGGATCCCGCTCTCCACGCTGATCCCGGCTCCGGTAAGGGCCACGGCCCGGCGGCGCACCGCGAGAAGGCGGGCGGCCTCGTCTAGCTTTGCTTCCACGGCTCCCCTCCGGTTCGGAAGGCCTCGACCTTCGCCTTGATCTCCCGGATCCGGCCCTTGAACCGGGGGCCCGAGGGCAGGATCCGGTCCGAGAAGTGGTGCTGCATGGACTCGTCGCTCCACCGGGCCGGGGCCCCGGGCCGGGGCACGAACCGGACCCGGCCGTCCGCCCGCTCCCAGGTCCCGGGCAGGTCGCACAGGAGGCAAAAGGCGGTCCCGTCGGGCCGGGTGGTCACCTGGTCCAGGTGGCACACGGGGCAGACGCCGGGGTCCCCCCGGTAGGTCGTCTCCCCCCGGCCCAGGGCCCGGCCGGCCGCCAGCGCCCGCTCACAGGCCGGGGCGTCGTCGAAGATCTCGCCCGGCCCCTGGGCGTGGCCCACGAACTGGTCCACCACGGGCATGCCCAGAAACAGGAAAAACAGGCTCGTCTGGGCGAGCGCCAGGGGTTCCCAGCCCGGCACGCCGGCGGCCACGAGGGTGAGCCCGGGTTTCCCCTGGAACTCCCGGCGGATCCCGAACCGGATCATGCGGTCGTGGAGGTTTTTCACCTGGGCCGTGGCCCCGAGCACGTAGCACGGCGAACCCAGCACCACGGCGTCGGCCCACCGCATGGCCTCCAGGAACTCGGGGAACCGGTCCTTCTGGACGCAGTCGGTGTCCTTGAACACGCAGGCCATGCAGCCGCGGCAGGGGCCGAGCTGGAGGTCGGGGATCCGCAGGAACCGGGTCTCGGCCCCCTCGGCCTCGGCCCCCCGCAGGGCGAGGCGCACGAGAAGATCGGTGTTTCCCCAGGGGCGGCAACTGGCGCTCAGACCGAGTACGTTCATGAGGGAACGCTCCGTTGGGAAAGGCGGGGAAGCTGGGACGCCGGGAGGCCGGGAGGCGCGGACGCTAGGACGCAATACTCTCTGTCGATCCCAGCACTCCCGCCCGTCCCCTCCTGCCCCCCTCCGTGACCTCCGTGTCCTCCGTGGTTCTTTTCCAAGTCACTTCGGCTAGGCGGCTGGGCTGCTCGGCAGCCAGGCGGCTAAAAAACCTTCGGGATTCCGGCGTATTCGCGCCGGCCAACCCGTGGGAGCGGCTGCCGTATCAGGGGCCAGAATTCAGAAGTCAGAGGTCAGAGAACCCCCTGTCTTCTGTCGTCTGTCCACTGATTCTTGACACGGTCGCCGCTCCCCACCTGCCGCACTCGCATCCGGTCGGAACCAGGCTCCCAGCCGCCGTCGGCAAACCGTTCGAAGTCGTAGGAACTTCTTCGTTGGGGCCG